>SLQK01000187.1 GCA_007131525.1 Nitriliruptoraceae bacterium
GAGCCGGGGCGCAGCGCGAGGTCCTCGACGGCACCCCGGCGGGCCAGCGCCTGGCCGCGCTGGACCTGCCGAGCCGCTGCCGCCCCCGCCTCGTCCAGCAGCGCCAGGACCTGCTCGCCCCACCAGTGACGGACCCAGGTGGCGATCCCTGAGGCGCTCACGGGGTACCCCCGGGGAGTGCGACGAGGCGGGGTCGGCCGCCGATCGACCAGGCATCGTCGCCGGCCGGTGGTGCGTCGTCGAGCTCATCGGTGTCATCGAGGTGGTCGCTGGACAGCGACACCAGCTCCCGCAGCTCATCGTCATCCAGCTCGGTGACCCACGCCTCACCGCTGCCGACCACCGCATCCGCCAGGGCTCGCTTGCGCTCCAGCAGCTCCGCGATCCGCTCCTCCAGGGTCCCCGCCGTGACGAGACGGTACACGGTGACCGCCGCGGTCTGCCCGATGCGGTGGGCCCGGTCGGTCGCCTGGTCCTCCACGGCCGGGTTCCACCACCGGTCGAAGTGCAGCACGTGGGAGGCGCGGGTCAGGTTCAGCCCGGTGCCTCCGGCCCGCAGCGAGACCAGCAGGATCGGGGGTGCGTCGTCGTCGGTCTGGAACCGGTGCACCATCTCGTCCCGCCCGCCGAGCGGCACGCCTCCGTGGAGGAAGGGCACCTCGGGGAGCTGGAGCCGTTCGGTGAGGTGGTGCTGGAGCAGTTCGCCCATCTCGCGGAACTGGGTGAACACCAGGGCGCGTTCATCGGCGTCCACGACCTCGGCGAGGATCTCGGTGGCCCGGGCGAGCTTCCCGCTGCGGCCGGGCAGGGCACCGTCGTCGCGGAGGTACTGGCGCGGGTGGTTGCAGATCTGTTTCAGGGCGGTCAGCAAGGCCAGGATGCGTCCCCGGCGCTCGAAGGCGGTGCCGCCGAGACCGTCCGCTCCGAACGCCTGCGCGACCGTCGCCTGGTACAGCGCCGCCTGCTCCCGGGTGAGTGAGCAGGACACGGTGATCTCGTGCTTCGGGGGCAGGTCCACGGCCACCTCGGGGTCGTCCTTGCGACGACGCAGCACGAAGGGGGCGATCACACGACGCAGCCGGTTGGCCGCCTCCTCGTCGTGCCACCGCTCGACGGGGATGGCGAAGCGCTCGTTGAACGCCCGCTGGCTACCGAGCAGGCGCGGGTTGGTCACGTCGATGATCGACCACAACTCCGACAGGCGGTTCTCGAGGGGGGTTCCCGTCATCGCGATGCGGGTACGGGCGCGCAGGGCCCGCGCGGCCTGGGCCCCCTTGGACCCGGGGTTCTTGATCTGCTGGGCCTCGTCGAGCACGACCACATCCCACAGGGCGTCCTCGAGCCGGCCGATGTCGCGACGGAGCAGGGCGTAGGACGTGACCACCACCGATCCCGGACGGAAGGCCCGAGCGGTCACCGGGCGGTCAGCGCCATGGTGGCGGATCACCGGGAGATCCGGCGCGAACCGGGCGATCTCGCGCTCCCAGTTGCCGACGACCGAGGTCGGGCACACCACCAGGTGGGGCCGGTCCTGGGCCCGGGAGGTGAGCAGCGCGATGGCCTGCAGCGTCTTGCCGAGCCCCATCTGGTCGGCCAGGACCCCGCCCATCCCGAGCTCGCTCAACCGTTGGAGCCAGGCCACCCCGCGCTCCTGGTACGCACGCAGCTGCCCCTCGATGCCCACGATGTCAGCCGCCCCCGGCGCATCACTGTGCCGCAGACGGTCGAGGAGGTCGGCCAGTGCCCCGTCGGCCACGGCCTCCACCGGGCCGACATCCCGGACCTTCAGCTGGCCCGACAGCGCCGCTGCCAGCGCCTCGGTGAGCTCCAACGAGGCGGAACCACCGGCCAGCGCCGTGATCGCCGTCGCCTCGGAGTGATCGACGTGGACCCACCGGCCGCGCCACCGCACCAAGGGAGCCTGGAGGCCGACGATGCGGGTGAACTCCTCCTCGGTGAGGGTGTCGTCGCCGAGTGCGACCTCGTAGCGCAGATCGGTGAGGGAGGCCGCGCTCAGGCCGTCCTCGACCCCGGTTCGCAGGGCAGCCGGGGCGGTGCTCCCGATGCGCACCCGGAGCCTGAGCCGGCGGGTCGACGCCTCGACCAGCTCACCCGGCACCGTGACCACCACGCCAGCGGCGGCCAACGCGTCCCGAGTGTCACCGAGCAGCGCAGCAGCCTCGGCAGGGGCGAGCTCCAGGCGGGCCGGCGCCCGGTGGTCCAGCGCCCGGTCCAACGCCGGGAACAGCCGGGCCGCCGCGGACAGACCACGGATCAGGGCAGCCTCCGGATCCTCGATCCGTCGACCCCCCAGGGTCAAGGTGCGGCCCGCCCGCTGCCAGACCCGCGCGGCATCCAGACGCTGCCCGGGGTCGGCAGGCGCCGCCAGACCGAGCGTGAGGTGCCAGGGCGACCCGGCCACCTGGAGCTCCCGGGCGGGTTCGGCGTCCTCCCGCGGGGGCTCGAGGGCGAGCCAGAGCCGGGCGCCCGTCGACCGCGAGGCACCGAGGACCGGCTCCGACCACTCCTCCAGATCCTCGATCACGTCCTCGGGTGCGACCCTCAGATGCTCGATGGTCGGATCGGTGCCCCGTAGCGCGTCGGCCCACATCTGCGCCCAGGGCCGCCGGGGACCGCGGCGCCGGGGATCGAACTCCGGCCGCCGGCCTTCCCGGGCGCAGGCGTCGGCGACGGCGTCGAGGAACGCGAGCACGAGATCCCGCGCGACCCAGGGATCACCCGACGGCAGGCGCAGGGCATGGGCCGCGACCGGCATCGCGGCTGCCAGTTGCTCGGGTCGGCGATCGGACCTGGCGACCGCACGCCAGACCCCGAGGACCTCTCCCGGGGTGTCGGTGGCGACGGCGCCCGGGAGCAGCCGACCGGCGGCGACCAGCTCCAGGCCCAGCTTGGCCGCGACGCTCCATGCCAGCACCGACGGGCTCGGGCGGGCCCAGGCGGCCTGCTGCGACCCGGGGGGCAGGGCGGCCAGCACCCGCAAGGTCGGGAGCAGCGGGAGTCGACGACCCGGCACGTCGGCGGGCAGGAACGCCTCGCCCACCCGACGGAAGGTCGGGTGCCGGACCGGTGCCCCCGCGGGGAAGCCGAGGGCGTCGGCGGCGGCGACCAGCTCGTCGTCCGAGCCGGGGGCGCCCTCATCGCCACCGGCGCCCCACAGCGCGAAGCTCCCCGACGCGGGCACCGGCTCGCCCGGGACGAAGGTGAGCTGCGCGCGGACGATCACGGACGCTCCAGGACGGCGACAGGCGACTGGACAGCGTAAAGGTTCGCAGCCGGGGCGGTCGCGTCCGGGTGGCGTCGTCGGAGTTGCGTCGTGGGGCCGCAGGTCATGGACAACGCGTCGAGGCCAGGTGCATCCTGTGGGCAGAGGGCACCGAATGCCGAGGAGAAGGTCAGCGACCCGCGCGCCGTCCCCAGGGTCACGACGCCGTCGAGGGCCAACGACCCTTCCCCACCCCGTACCATCTGCTCCCACCTCCCGGAGGCGATCGTGTCCAACTCCACACACGCGACCGACACCGCGGTGGCCGACGCGGACCTGGCGACAGAACGTGCCGTTGCCTGGTTGCAGGACGAGTTCCCCGGCTGGACGATCGACATCGATGCGACGGCCACCTGGGAGGGCGACCTCCGATCGCTGTGGATCGCCCGACGTGACGGCCACCACCCCCAGGCCGAGCTGTCCGCCGCCAAGCTGCACAGTCGGCTCAGTGACTACCTGCAGCGCGAGGAGCGCCGTCGGGCGTTCTCGAACTAGTGGCGCGCGGTAGCCGCACGATGTGCGGCGATGACGGTCCCGGCCCGGCGACACGGTCGCCGGGCCGACGTGATGCCCGGCTGCCCGCATGAGCCTGGTCGATGTGCTGCTGATCCTGGTGCTGCTGGCCGCCATCGCCTCCGGCTGGCACGCCGGGCTGCTCGCCCGTGGAGCGATGTGGCTGGGGTTCGCGCTCGGGCTGCGCGCGGCCGCGTGGACCGTGCCCCAGGTCCTCGATCTGGTACCCGACGCCATCGCGACCACCCGTTTCGTGATCGCGAGCAGCACCCTGGCGGTGACCGTCGTCATCGTCGCCAGCACCCTGGGCCGCATCGGCCGGCACCTGGGGCGCCGGGTCGCCACCACCGCGGTGGCCCCGGCCGACCACCTGCTGGGTGCCCTGGCCGGGGCCGCCGCGGTGGTGCTCGGGGCATGGCTGCTGCTGCCGATCGCCACCGAACTGCCTGGCACCCCGGGGCGCCAGGCGACGGACTCCCTCAGCTCCCGCCTGCTGCGCGAGCACGCCCCGCCCCCACCCGACGTGAGCCACCGGGTGCGCCAACTGATCGCCGGCACCCGCTTCCCCGAGGTGATCGCGGAGCTCGGGCCTGTCCGGGCAGCAGGTCCACCGCCGGAGTCGGTCACGGTCGGGGAGGAGGCGCTCGCTCGGGCGACGGCCTCCACCGTGCGGGTCACGGCTCACGGGTGTGGCGCCCGCTTCGACGGTTCGGGGGTGACCATCGCCGGTGGCCTGGTGCTGACCAACGCCCACGTCGTCGCTGGCTCGGAGCGGGTCGACGTCCGTCGGCCCGACGGGGCCGTGCGGTCGGGACGGGTCGTCGGCTTCGACCCGAAACGTGACCTCGCCCTGCTGGAGATCACCGATCTCGGGCAGCAGCCCCTGCGCCTGGGGCAGGCCCGGGCCGGGGACGAGGGGGCCGTGATCGGCTACCCGGGCGGACAGCCCGACCCTCGGGTGGCTGCTGTCCGGATCCAACAGCGGCGTCCGGCCCTCGGCAAGGACATCCACCAGCAGGCGGAGACCGAGCGCGAGATCCTGTTCCTGTCGGCAGCGCTGCGCCAGGGCGACTCCGGTGCGCCGGTGATCGACCACGACGGGCACGTGGTCGGCCTGGTGTTCGCGGTGAACCCGGACCATCCCAGCTCCGCCTACGCCCTGGACCGCACGGAGATCGACGCGATGCTCGTCGCTCCCCGGGTCACCGGCGCGACGGGACGCTGCCTCCCGCTGTCGTCGGCTGCGGCGGAGACCTCAGGCTGAGGTGACGGAGCCGGCCGCCGGCCCGGCTCGCACGTCGCCGCGCCGCCGCACGCACCCGGCGCCGGTCCACCCATCCCCTGGTGTCCCACCCCCTGCGTAGCGTCCTTCATGCGGTCACCACCGGCACCATCCGCCCGACCGAGGGCCCTGCTCACGACGCCGACGGTGGTGGTGACCCCAGGAGCCCGCCATGGCCATCACCGACCTCCACCTGATCCCGACGCTGGCGTCGTCGACGACCGGTCCCGCCTGGGAGCTGTCCGGGCTGGCCATCGCGTGGGGCCTGGCCCTGTGGTGGACCTCCCGGTGGCTGCTCCGCCGGGAGCCGCCAGCGCGGACATGCCGAGGCGCCGGCGATGACGTCGGGGCTCAGCCGACCGTGCGGCGGACGAAGCCGCGCAGACCGATCAGGGCGAGCAGGCCCGTCGATACCGCCAACGCGACCAGTACGACCGCTGGGGCCATCGTCGGGATGGAGGGGGTGATGGCCGCCCGCAGCCCCTCGCTGACGTACACCAGGGGGTTGAGCAGGACCAGCCACTGGAGCCACGGCACGGCCTCCAACGCCGTCCAGGGGTAGTACACGGCCCCGAGGAAGGTCAGCGGCAGGACCACGACGGAGAACATCAGGCCGATCTGCCGAGGGCTGACGTAGGTGCCGAGCGCCAACCCGAGCGCCCCCGAGAGCAGGGCTGAGAGCACCACCACGGCGAGCAGCAGGGGGAGGCTCGTGACCTCGAGGGCGATCGGGGTCGTCGGGATCGCGACCACCATCGGCAGGACCAGCACCCCGGCGGCCACGCTCTGGAGCGCCCCGAACAGGATCTTCTCCACCGCGACGGTGCTGACGGGCACCGGCGCCATGATCCGGTCCTCGATCTCCTTGGTGCCCCCGAACTCGTTCGACAACGGCAGGGCGACCGCGATGATGCCCTGGAAGATGACCGCCACCGCGACCAGACCCGGGACCAGGATCGTCGCGAACTCCTCCCCCGCGCCTCCCCCGATCCCCTGTCCGATCCGTGGGAAGAGGTAGGCGAACACGAACACGAACAGCAGCGGCTGCATCACGGTCCGGGTCAGGAAGGCGGGGAGCTCACGTCGCAACACGCGGAGATCGCGCAGCAGCAACCCCCGGACCGCGTCGGACCACGCTCGCGCCCGCGAGGGCTCGAGCAGGTCGGTCGTGGGGTGCGACAGCGTGGTCGTGGGGCCGGCCTCACTCACGCAGGTCCCTCCCGGTGAGGTTGATGAACACCGACTCGAGCGTGGAGCCCTGCAGGGCGACGTCCCGCACCCCGGCGGGACTGGCCGCCTGCACCACCCGGGGCAGGAGCCCGTCACCGGCGTCGGCCAGCACCCTGACCTGCCCCTCGACGTCCTCGACCGAGCGGACGCCCGGCACCGCCTCGATGGCCTGCCGGAGCGCAGGGGTGAGGGGGGTCTCGAGGGCCAGATCGACCACCGCCCCGACGCCGTGGGCCTCCTTGAGCGCCTCGGGCCGGTCGCAGACCAGCACCCGACCATGGTCGATGATCGCCACGCGGTCGCAGAGCTGGTCGGCCTCCTCCATGTAGTGCGTGGTCAGCACCACCGTCAGCCCATCCTGTCGCAGCTCCGACACGAGCTCCCACAGTGCCAGGCGGCTCTGCGGGTCGAGCCCCGCCGTCGGCTCATCGAGGAACAGCAGCTGCGGCCGATGGGCGACGGCGCGGGCAACCTGGAGGCGCTGCGCCATCCCGCCGGAGATCTGATGGGGGAAGGCATCGGCGCGGTCAGCGAGCCGGAAGCGCTCCAGGAGCTCATCGGCCCGGACCGCTGCGCGGCGACCGGACCACCCGAAGTAGCGGCAGTGGTAGCGCAGGTTCTCGGCCAGCGTCAGGGAACGATCGAGGGTGTTGTCCTGGGTGACCACACCGAGGCGGCGCTTCGCCCGCGCGGGCTCACGGAGCACGTCGATACCGAACATCTCGGCATGGCCGCCGGTGGGCTTGATGCGGGTGGTGCAGACCCCGACCGTGGTGGACTTGCCGGCACCGTTGGGACCGAGGAGCCCGAACATCTCCCCCGCGGCGACGTCGAGGTCGATGCCCGCGATCGCCTCGATGGCCGGCGGTCCGGGGTAGCGCTTGTGCAGCGCGCGCAACCGCAGCGCCGGCACCGTCGTCGGGTCAGCCACGATCGGCGCGGGTTCTGCGATGGTCATCGCCGCCCTCCTCGCCGGGACCTCCCCGGCTCTCGGCCGCGGTTCGGTCCCACGGGGCGGCTGGACGGCGTCCTGTCCCGACGGTGCTCACCCGGAGTCGAGCGGACGCAGCAGGACGTCGAGCATCACCGCGTGGACGACGACCGCCGCGATCACGAGCAGGTGGAACACCTCGTGGTAGCCGAACCAGGTCGGCGACGGGTCCGGGCGCCGGAGACCGACCACCGTCGCGCCGATGGTGTAGAGCACACCCCCGAGCAGCAGTAGCGCCACCACGACCGGTCCGGCGCTGAACCACAGCCAGGGCAGCAACGCCACGGGGAGCCAGCCGATCGTGAGGTAGACCGCGCTGTTGAACCCTTTCGGTGGGGCGAAGGGCAACCACTCCACGACGATCCCGATCAGGGACCCGACCACCATCCCGACCAGCAGCACCCACGAGGCCCACCCCTCGAGGCCGAGCAGGGCCACCGCCACACCGGTGCCCCCGATGGCGAGGTAGATGCCGCTGTGGTCGAGTCGGAAGAGACGCTCGTAGGTGCCGGCATCCCACCGCTTGAGGTGGAGGAGCGCACTGAAGGAGAACATCGCTGCCATCCCGAGCCCGAAGGCGGCCACCGCGACCCGCCCGCCGGCCGGCGCCAGAACGGTCCAGACCACCGCGCCGGGCAGGGTGACGATCGCGGCCAGCAGGTGGGAGCGGCCCCGCAGCCGCGGACGTGGCAGCGTCAGCGCGCGCTCGGTGTTCACCGAACGTTCGAGGATGGGGCGCTCATCGGCGGACTGCTCGACCACGCGCGAACGATACCCACCGGCCGGGTCGGGAGGACGTCTCGGGCAGGGCGGACGACCCCGGCCATCCCCCCCGCCGGCCCTTCTAGACTCCACGACGGCGAGGTCGGCCCAGCAGCCCGCCGCGCTTCATCGTGACCTCTGCGTACTCCCGACGACCGGGCGCCCTGCCCCGCGACCGAGCGGATGACCACGTGACGACGACCACAGCTCCGACCCGTCTCCCCAGCCTGAGCCGGACCCAGACCATCGGTCTGGCCGTCGGCGTGGTCGTGTTCCTCGCGACCCTCATCGTGGACATCCCGGGGATCGAGCCGGCCGCCCAACGGATGCTCGCCATCTTCGTGCTGGCGATCGTGCTGTGGATCACCGAGGCCATCCCGCTGGTCGCGACCTCGCTGGTGGTGATCCTGCTCCAGGTGCTGCTGCTGTCGGAGCAGGCGCTGGTCCCGCTGGAGGAGTCCGCGGTGACCTCCCGGGAGGTCTTCGCCACCCTCGCCGACCCGGTCATCATCCTGTTCATCGGCGGCTTCCTGATCGCCGACGGTGCCGCCAAGTACAACGTGGACCGCAACCTCGCGGCACTGCTGCTGCGTCCCTTCGTCGCCGGGGGTGCCCGTCGCACCGTGCTCGGCCTGATGCTGATCACCGCCCTGCTGTCGATGTTCGTCTCCAACACCGCGACCACCGCCACGATGTTCGCCGTCCTCCTCCCGGTCCTGGCGGCGTTACCGGCGGGGACCGCCCGGACGGGGCTGGCCCTGTCCATCCCGATCGCCGCGAACATCGGTGGGATCGGCACCCCGGTCGGCACGCCCCCCAACGCGATCGCGCTGGGGCAGCTCTCGGCGCAGGGGATCTCGATCTCGTTCCTGGACTGGATGCTGCTCGCCGTCCCGTTGATGCTGCTCCTGCTCATCGGCGCGTGGTGGCTGCTGACCCGTCGCTTCATCCCCGCCGACACCGAGATCGAGATCGACATGTCGGCGCGGTTCAACCGGACCCCGCCGGCCATGCTCTTCAGCGTCGTGGCGGGGCTGACGGTGCTGCTGTGGCTCACGGAGCCGCTCCACGGCCTCGCCTCATCGACGGTCGGCTTCATCCCGGTGGTCCTCCTGCTGGCGACCGGCGTGCTCGGATCGAAGGACCTCCAGGGCCTGCAGTGGCACGTGCTGTGGTTGGTCGCCGGCGGTATCGCGCTCGGTGGCGGCATCGGCGCCTCGGGCATGGACGTGTGGTTGCTCGGGCTGGTCAACTGGGACGTGCTGCCCGCGGTCGCGCTCATCGCGCTGCTGGCGTTCGCAGGCCTGGCCATGTCGACGGTGATCTCCTCCTCGGCCGCCGCCAACCTGCTCATCCCGCTCGCGCTCAGCCTGGCGGTCGGGCTGGGCATGAACGCGGCGCTGGTGGCGGTGGTCGTGGCGCTGTCCTGCGGCATGGCCATGTCCCTGCCCATCAGCACCCCGCCGAACGCCATCGCCTACGCGACCGGCGAGGTCCCGCAGTCCGCCATGATCTTCACCGGGCTCGTGATCGGGCTCGTCGCCTTCACACTGCTGTCCTTCGTCATGCCGACCTGGTGGTCGTGGCTGGGCCTGATGTGACCACGACCGAGCCCGCGGGCATCGCCATCCTCGTCGCCGGCCCCGTCGGCGGGGTCCGCGACGCCCTCGTCGCCGAGCTGAGCGCTGGCCTGAGCGACATCGCCGGCATCCACGCCGGCACCGACGCGGCCGCGCTGGCCCGGACCCTCCCGACGGCGATCACCCTCGGGCTGGTGGCGCTCCTCGACGACGGCTCCTCGGTCGATGAGCGGGTGGCCGCGCTGGGGTCCGACCCCCGGGCTCGGGCTGCCCCGACGATCCTCGTCACCGAGCGCACCAGCCACGACGACCTGCACCGCGCCCTCGATCAGGACCGCCTCGCAGCGGTCGTGGGGGTGCCGTGGACCGCCGGCTGGCTCGGTGCCCACGCGCGCTCCCAGCTGCTGCGGTGGCTCTCGACCCGCGACGCGGGGGACCCGCGGCTGGCAGCGCTCCGCTCCCGCAGGACGGCTCCGGAGCTGCCGGACGGCCACCTGCTGCGTGACCTCGAGCTCGATGAGCAGGCCCTCACCGACCGGCTGGTCGCGGCCCTGGACCGGGCGCTCGGGCGACGGCCCCGACTGCGGCTACCGGAGGGCACACGGCTGACCCACCAGGGCGTCGGGGTGGACGGGGTGATCGTCGTCCTGTCCGGGTCCGTCGCGCTGGACCGCGCCAGCGAGATCGGCGAGCTCCGTCTCCACCACGCCTCGACCGGCCCCGTGGTGGGGCTGCTGTCGTTGACCCAGCAGGCCCGGGCCTTCTTCACCGCCCGCGCCACGAGCGACGTCGAGGTGATCCACATCAGCCTCGAGCAGCTGGAGCACGCCCTGGCGGTGGAGGCCGAGGTCGGGTCGGTGATGGCCGCCGCCACGGCACGAGCGCTCGCGACGCGGCTGCGACGCTCCGAGCAGCTCCAGGTCGAGAAGGTCAAGCTCAACGCCGAGCTCGACCGGGAGCGGACCCAGCTGGCCACCGCGCTCGAGCAGCTCGAAGGAGCCCGGCTCGAGCTCGTCGAGTCGGCCCGCATGGCCACCCTCGGTGAGCTGTCGGCCGGCGTGGCGCATGAGCTGAACAACCCGGCCTCGGCCGTGGCCAGGGCCGCCAGCTTCATCGCAGAGGACCTCACCCGCCTGCTCGCCGACCACCCCCGGGGCGAGGCGCTCGCTGAGGTGATGGCGGTGACCCGGCAACGCTCCCCGTTGTCGACGGCCCACCAGCGCCAGCTGCGTCGGGAGCTGGCCTCGGCACTGGGATCCGAGCAGGTCGCCCGCCGCCTGGTCAGCGCCGGGGTCGACGACCCCGGGCGGGTCGCGGCGCTCGCCAGTGAGCTCGACGCCGAGGAGATCGAGGAGTTCGTCGTCGCCGCGGAGCTCGGTGGTGCGGTCCGGAACCTGCTGCTCGGGACGGACCGGATCACCGACCTGGTGCAGAGCCTGCGGAGCTACGCCCGGCCCGCCGATGCCACCGTGCAGGGGGTGGACGTCGCGAGCACCATCGATGACGCCCTCCACCTCGTCGCCCACAAGCTCGACGGCATCGAACTGGAGCGCGTCGACGCTGACGATCTCCCTCCCATCGACGGGCACCCGGGTCCACTCGGCCAGGTGTGGACCAACCTGGTCCTCAACGCCGTCGACGCCATGGACGGCCAGGGCCACCTCCAGGTCGTGACCCGCCGCGAGGAGGACGAGGTCGTCGTCGAGGTGATCGACGACGGGCCTGGCATCCCAGCCGACGTCCTCCCCCGGCTGTTCGAACCCCGTTTCACCACCAAGCACGGCCGGGTGCGCTACGGCCTCGGCCTCGGGCTGGCGATCAGCCAGCGCATCATCCACAGCCACGGTGGCACCATCACCGTCACATCCGAGCCGGGCCGCACGGTCGCGACCGTGCGGCTGCCGGCCGCCTGAGCGCAGGGGAGGCACCGACGTGCGACTCGCCGTACTGGTACTGGAGGACGAGCCGGAGGTCCGCGATGCGATCGTGCGTGACCTCGACCCCTTCGCGGGGACGATCCGGGTCGAACCTGCCGAGGACGTGACCGACGCCCATGCGGTGCTCGCCGAGCTCGCCAGGGACGCCGATCCGCTGGCGCTGGTCCTCGCCGACCACCGTCTGCCCGGCGTGAGCGGGGTCGACTTCCTGGTCGAGCTGTGCCGGGACGACGATCACGGCCGTAGCCGGAAGGTGCTCGTCACCGGACAGGCCGACCAGCAGGACACGATCCGGGCGGTCAACGAGGCCGGGCTCGACCACTACCTCACCAAGCCCTGGGACGCCGAGGAGCTCCGGCAGCTGGTGCGCACCGAGCTGACCACCTACGTCCTGCAGCAGGAGGTCGATCCCCTGCCCCACCTCGCGGTGCTCGACGCCGCTCGGGTGATGCCCGCACTCAGGGGCCGCGGTGACCGGTGACCCGTTGCAGATCGGGGTGCTGGTCTACCCGGGGTGCGATCTGCTCGATGTCGGAGGACCCTACGAGGCCCTGCTGACCGCCGACCGCCTGCAGGGTCGGCGACAGGCCGAACCGCGGCTCGCCGTCGCCACCCTGGCGTCCGGACCGGGTCCGATCACGGCGTACGGAGGACTGGAGCTCGGGGGCCACCACCAGGCCCAGGACGTCGACCACCTCGCAGCGCTGGTCGTCCCGGGCACCGTGGACCTCGGGGCCGTCCTCGACGACGCCCAGCTGCTGGCGACCGTGGGCGAGCTGGCGCGACGCTCGGACATCGTGGCCTCGGTGTGCACCGGCAGCTTCCTGCTCGCCGCGGCCGGGTTCCTCGCCGGTCGGACCGCCACCACCCACCACGAGGACTTCGCCGCGCTGGCAGCCCGGGACGACGTCGGCGCCGTCCGGGCCGGCGTGCGGTTCGTGGTGGACGGACCGGTGGTCACCGCGGCGGGGCTGAGCAGCGGCCTGTCGCTCGGGCTCCACCTCGTCGACCGGCTGGCCGGACGGGAGCTGGCCCTGGCCACGGCACGGCAGCTGGAGCACCCCTTCGACCCCGAGGGGCTCGATGGGGTCGACTGAGGACACCGAGGACCGCGGACCGGGACCCTCGCGCGGGCCCCACGTCCAGGCAGCACCCGGCAGCATGGCACGCTCCTGGGCCAGACGATCGGAGACCTGCAGGTGAGCGACGCGCAGCGCGACGGCGCCGCCGAACGGCTGTACCGGGTGCTCGTCGACGACGATGAGGACCACGGTCGCGGCCAGCTCGACGACGAGGTGGCCGAGGCCGTCCCCGGCAACGCCAGCCGGCAGGTCGTGGCGATGACGCTGCAGAAGGCCGGCGACCTGATCGTCGACGCCAAGACGGTCCTGAGCTGGTTGCTGGCGGCGCTCGGGGCTCCGGCCGGTCTCACCGGCCTGCTCGTGCCGATCAGGGAGTCGGGCTCGATGCTGCCCCAGGCCGCCCTGGTGCCGCTGGTCCGGCGCCGGGCCGTCCGCAAGTGGGTCTGGGTCGCGGGTGCCCTGCTGCAGGCCGCCGCGGTCGTGCTGATGGCGCTGATCGCTGCCACGCTGGACGGCGCGGTGGCCGGGGTCGCGCTGCTGGTGGCGCTCGCGCTGTTCAGCCTGGCGCGGTCGCTGTCCTCCATCGCCTCCAAGGACGTGCTGGGCCGCACGCTGCCCAAGGGCGCCCGTGGACAGATCACCGGCTACGCCACGATCGGTGCCGGCGTGGCCTCGATCACCGTCGGGCTCGGCCTGCGCATCCTCGGCGGGGAGGACGCGACACCGACCACCTTCGCCTGGCTGCTGGCTGGCGCCGCCGTCGCCTGGGTGCTCGCGGCAGCGGTGTTCTCCCGGGTGCAGGAGGCACCCGGCGACCGCGACGATGCTGACGACGGCGACGGAGCCATCCGCAGGGCGGTCGGGCTGCTGCGTGACGACGCGCCCTTCCGCCGGTTCGTGCTCGCGCGCACGCTCCTGCTGGTCTCGGCGCTGAGCCCACCCTTCGTCGTCGCCCTCGCGACCGAGCAGGGCGGTGCGGGCCTGCAGGGGCTCGGTGCGTTCATCATCTCCAGCGGCATCGCCGCGCTGATCGGCGGTCGGCTGTGGGGCCGTCTCGCCGACCGCTCCTCCCGGCGGGTCATGATGCTGGCTGCGGGCCTGTCATCGCTGGTGGTGGTGGTGTTCCTCGGCATCCTGCTGCTCGACGGCGCCCGGGAGGTGACGCTGCTCTACCCCCTGACCTACCTGGCCCTGGCGCTGGTCCATCACGGGTCCCGGATCGGTCGCAAGACCTACGTGGTGGACCTCGCCGAGGGCAACCAGCGCACCGACTACGTCGCGGTGTCCAACACCGCCATCGGGGTGCTCCTGCTCGTCACCGGCGCGATCACCTCGGCCATCGCGGTCCTCGGCGCCGAGGCCGCGCTGGCCAGCCTGGCGCTGCTCGGTGCCGTCGGGGTTCTCGTCAGCGGCTCGTTGCCCGAGGTCAGTGCCGGCGACGGCAGCTGAGCGCGGTGAGGCCGCACACCGCCGGGTCGACCCGCGGACGGGCCGTGGGCCTCAACCGAACCGGAGCAGCACCGCCACGAGCCAGCTGCCGACCATCGTGACCCCGACGATCAGCTCCATCAGCACCCCGAGCCCGTACCCGCGGAGCACCGCGAGCGTGGAGCTGCGCGCCGCCTCCCACTCCCCCAGACGGCCCCGCTCACCGACCAGCAGCCCGAGCACGAACCCGAGCAGGAAGCCGGCCACCGGCACGACGAAGAAGCCGAGCACCGCGCCGAGGAGCGCGAAGGCGAAGGACCCCGTGGTGGCACCGGCCTCCCGTCCGCGACGGGCGGGCAGCACCACCGTGGCCAGGGTCCCCAGCGCGAACAGCCCCGTCAGCCAGGCCGCGACGACCCAGCCCGCCGCGTCGGTCCCCTGCCACAGCACCGATGCCGCACCGACGAGCCACACGACGAGCAGCCCGGGCAGGACCGGGACCACCACCCCGACCAGGCCGATGAGCATCGCCACGAAGGCGAGGCCGAGCACGACCGCCTCCACACGTGCCTCCCGCCCGCACCCTGTGGGCCGGGCGGGGCTCGACGAGTGGGCCGGGCGGGGCTCGAACCCGCGCCTGACGGATTATGAGTCCGCTGCTCTGACCAGCTGAGCTACCGGCCCTGGGACGCAGAGCGTACTGTCGGACCGCGCCACCCCGTACCGTCCGCCAGCCCACCGACAGGAGCACCGATGCACGTGACGAAGTTCCCGCAGTCCTGCCTGGTGGTCGAGGCCGACGGGACGCGGGTCGCGATCGATCCCGGCACCTTCGTCACCGCCCGGCACGACCTGGACGAGCTCGGCCACCTCGATGCGGTCCTCTACACCCACCGGCATCACGACCACCTCGACGTCGAGGTGGTGGACCGCCTGCGGGAGCGGGGCGCGACGCTGTTCGGCAACGCCGACGTGGTGAGCCTGCTCGGCGAGGACCGCTGCACGCTGGTGGAGGATGGCCGGCCGTTCACCGCCGGTGGACTGCCCGTGACACCCCACGATCTCCCTCACGTGGTGATGGTGGACGGCTCACCGGGGCCACCCAACACCGGGTTCCTGCTGGCCGGTGCGCTGTTCCACCCCGGTGACGGGATCGAGCTCACCGGGCTGGCGGTCACAGCGGCGGCCATCCCGATCGTCGGACCCTCGATCAGCTTCCGGGACGCCTACCGGTTCGTCCAGCAGCTCGGGGCACGACACATCATCCCGATCCACTACGACGCCTTCGTGGCCGACCCGGAGCACTTCGCGCGGGTGTGCGACCTGGCGGAGGTCCACGTCCTCCGCGACGCCGAGGGGATGGAGCTCCCGGCCAACTGACCGACCGGGCTTCGCCCGTGGCCACGATGTACCCGGGAGGCGTCGGTGGGAACCCTGCTCGCCCTGCTCGCCGCCGCCGGGTTCGGTGTCTCCGACGTCACCGGCGCCGTCGCCGCACGCCGCGCCTCCGCGCTCACGGTGACGCTCGGCATCCAGGCCACGGGCATGGTCGTGCTGGTCCCTGCGCTGTGGCTCATCGCCGGCACCAGCTCCACCCAGGCCCTGCTCCTCGGCGGCCTCGCGGGTGGGCTCGGTGCGATCGGCCTCGTCATCTACCTGCGGGCCATGGCGGTCGGCCCCATCGGGGTGATCTCCCCGGTCTCGGCGCTGGTCGGTGCCGGCGTGCCGGTCGGGTGGGGGGTGGCGCTGCTCGGCGAGCAGATCGGCGCTCGCCAGGTGACGGGCATCCTCCTCGGCCTGCTGGCGGTCGGCGCGGTCGCCTACGTGCCCGGCAGCTCGCTCCGCAGCGACGGCGCCCGCGGTGTCCTCCAGGCGTTGCTCGCCGGTGTCGCCTTCGGGCTGTTCTTCGTCGCCCTCAACGCCACCCCGTCAGGCTCCGGGCTGTGGCCCCTGCTCGGTGCCCGGACCGTGGCGATCGTCGTGCTGCTGACCGCGGTGCTGCTGCGCCGCCGTCCGCTGGTGCCCCGGGGGGTGGGTGGGCTGGTGGTCGTCAGCGGGGTCGGGGACATGGTCGCCAACGCGCTGTTCCTGGCCGCCACCCGGGTCGGCCTGCTCAGCCTGGTCTCCCTGCTCACCTCGCTGTACCCGGTCATCGCCCTGCTGGTGGCCCGCTGGTGGCTCCAGGAGCGGCTGACCGGCACCCAGGCCGCCGGCGTGCTGGCAGCGTTGCTGGCCACGGCCCTGCTGGCCGGTGGTGGTGGCTAGGCTGGAGGTGACCGAGGGGAGTTGGTGCCATGGAGCGGGGTCCCATCGAGGTCGTCGTCCTCGCCTTCCCCGGTGTCGGCCGCCCCGAGGGCGTCGATGTCGCCGTCGAGGCGATGCGCGAGGTCGGCGACATCCGCCTGATCAGCGCGATGACCATCTCCCGCCCCCTCGAGGGTGACGCCGAGGTCGAGCAGGTCGCCGCCTACGACGACGTCGGGGACGTGACCGCCGACATCCTCGCCCACGCGGCGGTCGGGATGCCCAACGCCGACGCCGTCGATGCGGCGGTCAACGCCGTCACCCCGGGCTCGACCGCCGTGCTGTTCGTCGTCGAGCACGTGTGGGCCGTCGGCTTCGCCGCGGAGGTGCGGGCCGCCGGTGGGAAGCTCGTTGACTCGGTGCGACTGACCGAGGACCTGCTCGACGCCGCCGAGCGGGTGCTGGGCGAGGACTCACCCTCGCGGCCGGGCTGACACCTCCACCCCTCGCGCCGCCAGCACCCCGGCCGCAACGGCGACCTCGGCGTAGGCCGCCGCCAGGCTGTCGGTGGTCTCGTGGGCGTTCAACCCGCTCGGGTTCGGCACGAGCCACAGCTCCGCGCCGGCCAGCCGCGTCGGCTGTCGACCCAGCTGCGCCCGAGGGAGACCGAAGGCGGTCCGGTAGGCCGTGACCCCCGCCACCGCGACCACCCGGGGACGCCAGGCCCGCAGACGCTCCACCAGGGCCGCGGCACCCGACCGGAGCTCCGCAGCGGTCAGCTCCGAGGCCCGCGCGGTGGCACGCGGCACGAGGTTGGTGATCGCGACGCCGCGCGCGAGCAGGTGGGCCCGGTCGTCGGCGGTCAGGCCGGCGACGCGGTCGAGCTCGCGCTCGGTGATCCCCGCTCGGTGCAGGGCCGGGTAGAACCGGTTGGACGGGTGCGCGAAGTGGGTGCCCGTCGCGGCCGTCCACAGCCCGGGGTTGATGCCGACGAACACCAGGCGTGGCGGCGTCGTTCCCACCAGGTCGGGGACCGTCGCCCCACGGAACGTCTCCAGCTCCGCACGGGTGAAGCGCACGGCATCCTCGTCGCTCGCGTCCGTCGTTCGGCCCACCACGCTACTGCTGACAGCCGGGTGGCCGCGTGCCCGGGCGCCTGGGCGGAACGGCACCAGCCGCGGCCGCCGGCCGCGACCGGTGGCCGGTGGCCACGGCCATCGACAGCACTACCATCGCAGGTCCACCACGAGCGACCATCCACCGACCACCCGGGGGAGCACCGTGTCCGAGCAGTTCGTGACCTCACCGACCAACCACATCACCGCCATCGCGGGCGACACCGACGTGGCTGCGGCTGCGCAACGCGAGGTGGACGGCGCCGCGGAGCCGGGGGTGTCGGTCAGCCTGATCGGACCCGAGCAGAGCGATGAGCTGACGATCGAGGGCGAGGACGTCGCTGAGAGCGTGCTGGCCCGGGTCCGGAAGATCCTGGGTGACGAGACCCCGCACCTGGAGCACCTGGCGGCCGCCCTCCAGGCCGGCGGCACGGTGGTGTGCGTCGGACTCCCGGACCGCGACGAGGTCGGCGATGACGCGCACGACGCCCTCAAGCAACGGATCGCCGAGCTGCTGCTCGGTGCGGGGGCCAGCGACGCGACCTACCACGGCCGCTGGGCGATCGAGGAGCTGACGACCGGGCGGTGACCGTCGACCGGCGCGGCCGCGCCGCTGCGCCGCCGCGCCGCTGCCGTCAGGCGTCGACCAGCTGCCCCATGAGGGCGACCATGTCGAGGTCGTCGTGCAACTGGTGCTGCAGCATGACGCGGGACACGCCGGCCTGGCTAAGCGCGTGCAGTCGCTCCGCCGCCTGCTCGACGGTGCCGATCACCCAGGCCGGCCGTAACCCGTCCAGCCAGCGCTCAAGGTCGCCGTCGGCACCGGACCGTTCCTTGAGGAGCCGTGCGCGGTCGGCCACCTCCGGCTCGTCGCGCCCCAGCAGGCAGCCGGTCATGACGGACAGCGGCAACGGGGCGCGACCGACCTCCTCGCAGGCCGCGGCCAGGTGCGCCCGCCGCTCGGCGGCCTGCTCGGGGGTCGGGAACACGGTGTTGTACTCGTCGGCGTAGCGTGCGGCCAGCCGCGCCGAGCGGGGGCCAGCGAGCCCACCGAGGATCAGCGGGATGCCGGGTGACTGCACGGGCTTGGGGTTGGCTTCGCACGCCTCCAGCCGGTAGTGGGTGCCGTGGTGGTCGAACCGCTCCTCGCGGAACTGCCGGGTGACGATCTCGACCTGTTCCTCGAGCACCTCGAACCGCGTCCCGAGGTCGTGGAACTCGAAGCCGTAGGTGCGGTGCTCGAGCTCGTGCCAGCCGGCTCCCATCCCCAGCTCGATCCGGCCACCGGAGATGTGATCGGCGGTGACCACGCTCTTGGCGAGGACCGACGGGTGCCGGAACGAGCTCGGCGAGACCATCGTGCCCAGCCGGATGCGCGAGGTCACCGTCCCCAGCGCGCCCAGGGTGACCCAGGCGTCCAGCGAGGACCGCTCGGTGCGGCTGGCGACCGACTGGTAGTGGTCGGAGCGGAACAGTCCCTCCAGCCCCGCCTCCTCGGCGGACCGGGCGAGCGCGACCCACTGGTCCCAGGTCACGGACTCCTGGCCCTCGATCATCAGGTTGACCCGCACGAGAACTCCTCCTTGAGCACGTCGTTGTCGGTGGCGGACCGGGCGGCACGCGCAGCCCGTGCGTCGAGGCGACTCGCGTGGCCGGGCTCCAGGCGCCCGGTCAGGCCCTCCGCGGGGGCGAGGCCGCAGCGGACGAGCAGCGCAGCGGCCGTGAACCGATCCACTGGTCCGGGGAACAGGTCGAGCAGCTCATGGGCGCGGGCGTCGAGGACCACGGGAACCGTGCCGAGCACCCGACGCAGAGCGACCCGTCGCTGCCACCCCTCCGGGATGCCAGCCAGCACCTCGAGCAGCGTGTCGACAGCGAGCGGACGGACCCCGCTGGTCGCCGCCACCGCGTGTCGGCGCGCCCGGGGCCTCGGCTCCCGGACCAGCTGCTCGACCAACGCCTCGCCGTCCGGATCTGAGGCAGCGCCCACCCGGTTCTCGCGGCCCTCACCAGCCTGGCGCGCTGCCGGGCCTACCGAGCCGGGCGAGGCCCGTCGCGCGCTGACGGCCGGCGACGCCGACCCGGCGGTGGGTCCGGACCCAGCCGGCCGGGATGCACCGGCCGCCCCCCACCGTGCGGCGGCCGGCACCGGCGGTGGTCCGCTGGCGGTGTCGGGGCCCGATGGCGGTGCTGGTGCCGCGGACGGCGTCGGGTCGCCCTCGCTCGTGTGCCGTCCGCTTGCAGCCCCCGCCAGGGTGGGGCCGACCGTCATCGCCGCCTCGAGCCGATCAGCCAGCCGGGCGGCCTGGCCCGGCCCCAGCCCCAGTAGATCCTGGGCGACCAGCGTCACATCCTCAGCGGAGAGCACACCGTCCGGTCGCTGGGTCAGCAGGCGTCCCGCCTCAGGTGCGCCGTGGGCCAGCAAGGCTTCGACCAGCGACTCGCGGTCGGCCTCCCTCAGCCCCTGAAGGGCGTTCACCGCCCGGCTGACCGCGGCGACCCTCCCAGCTGGATCGCGGGCCTTGCGCAGCTCGGAGATGGCGCCTGCCGCCGTCTCGAGCTCGCTCGACACCCTGCTCACCTGTTCGCTGTCACCCCGTCGGGGTCTCGGCCGCGCTCATCCTGCCGGTGCCGCGGGCGTCGATGCCGTGTCGGCTGCAGCATCGTCGTCCCGGCCGCCGAGCCGGGCGAGCAGCCCCCGCAGGTCGAGACCGGTGAGATCTGACCCGATCTGGAGACCCTGCTCCACGTTGCTGGCGACCGTGCGTGCCATCTCGGAGGCACCGTCGGTGGAGATCACCGTCATGCGCTCGACCGAGCTCAGGGGCTCACTCGCCGCGCTGACGAGCTCCGGCAGCACCCCGGCGATCAGATCGAGCGTCGCCGCAT
Organism: Nitriliruptoraceae bacterium; assembly: GCA_007131525.1. Taxonomy (GTDB): domain Bacteria; phylum Actinomycetota; class Nitriliruptoria; order Nitriliruptorales; family Nitriliruptoraceae; genus T1Sed10-7. The sequence goes on from SLQK01000187.1 coordinate 20,337, forward strand.
CGCCGTAGAGCCGGAACGCCTCAGCGTTCTGCGTCCGTGCGTCCGCTTCGGCCTCGCCCTTGGCGCGGATCGCCTCCGCATCGGCACGACCCTCGAGTTCGACCGCCTCGGCCATCCTGGCTCGTCGGGCCTTCTCGGCGTCCGCCTCGAAGATCGCCGCGTTCTTCGCGGCCTCCGCCTGCTGCTCGATCCGGTAGCGCTCCGCATCGGCGGGCTTGCGGACCTCGGCGTCGAGCTGGCGATCACGGAGCTCGGCCTGGCGCTCCGCGACGAGCTCCTGCTCCTTGAGCACCTCCCGGTTCCGGGCAGCCTCCCGCAAGGGCCCGGCGGCCGCGGCCTGGGCCTGGGCCTCGTCGGTCTCGGCCTTGATCTCGGCCTTGCGCAGCTCGAGTTGCCGCTGCTGGACCGCGACGGCCTCCTCGGCACGCAGCCGCTCCTCCTCGGCGGCCTGGTTCGCCCGCGCCTCGGCGATCTTCGCCTCCTGTTCGACCCGGGCCGCTTCGGGCCGCCCCAGGTCGTTGAGGTAGGTGCCCTCGGCCTGGATGTCCTGGAGCTGGAAGGTGTCCAGCGTCAACCCCTGGTTGGTCAGCGACGTCTCTGCCTCCTCGGCGACCGCGGAGGCGAAGCGGGCCCGGTCCTTGATGATCTCCTCGATCGTGAGCCGCCCGACGATGGCGCGCAGGGAGCCGGCCAGCACCTCCGTGGTGAAGGTGTCGACCTCCTTCTGCTGGGTCAGGAACCGCTGCGAGGCAGCCCGGATCGCGTCCTCGTTCCCGCCGACCTTGACCACGGCCACGCCGTCGAGGTCGGCCTTGATGCCCTGGCTGGACACCGCGCCGCGGATGCTGACCGAGATCCGGCGCGACGAGAGGTCCATGACATGCAAGCGTTGGACGAAGGGCAGCACGAAGACGCTCGCCCCCATGATGACCTTCTGGCCGCTCATGTCGTAGGAGATGTCGCCGGTCTCCGGGTTCTTGACCGGCGCACCTTTCCGGCCGGTGATGATGTAGGCCTCGTTCGGCCCGGCCACCTTGATCCGCGACACGATGATGTAGGCGACCAGCAGGAGCAGGACGACCGCACCGATGATGCCGGCCACCAGCGAGGAGGGGAAGAGCGCATCGAACACAGGTGGTCCGTTCTCTCAGGCGTCCGGCGGCGTGACGGTCGCGGGGCCGGACGGGGAGGCGACGGGCGCGACGACGACCGCCGAAGGTGAGAGCACTGCGGTGACCTCGACCCGGGTCCCGGCCGGAAGGTCCTCGTCAGCCATGGCGTTGTACTTGCGCTGCTCGCCGTGGTGACGGATCGTCACCTCGCCGTAGCCCTGGGCGGGGACGGCGGTGATCACGACCCCGGGGGTGCCCTCAAGCCCGCGGGTCGTAACCGTCTCATCGGTGGGCATGCGCATCAGGGTGCGCATCATGACCAGCGCCAGCCCTCCGACCACCACGCCGCTGGCCAGGCCACCCAGCGCGCCCACCGTGGCGTCGGCGCGGGTGGAGGTCATGATCAGCGCAGCGCCGAAGCCGAACGCGGCGAGGAAGGAGCCGATCACCGGGGCGGAGAACACCCCACCACCGATATCGACGTCGAGTGCGCCGAACAACCCGTCGAGGAGCTCGCCGACCACCAACGTCGTCAACACGATCAGCAGGCCGACGGCGCCGATGACGGTGAACACGGTCACAGCCGTGTCCCCCAGCACGGACTCGATCACCCGCTCGCCCTCCTGCCCTGCACGGCCGGGACCGTTCGCGCCGACCCGGTGACCACGTCACGCACCGTAGCAGTCACGGGGAGGCTGTCCCGGGCGTGCCGACGCCGCGTCCGCCCTCGTCGAGGCAGCGCGCTCAGGACGGGTCGATCCTCCGGACGGCACCGCCGAGGTCCAGCACGTACACCTCGCCGTCGGCGTCGACGACGAAGGCCACTACCTGACCGCCGTCGATACCGAGCCCGGCCTGCTCGACCACCTCGCCGTCGGCGTCGACCACCAGTCCGCGCACGGTGCCGTTGCAGTAGTCGGCGTAGAGGTAGACCCCGGTCAGCTCCGGGATGGCGTCGCCGCGGTAGACCACGCCGCCGGTGACCGCACAGCCCTCGGGACCACGGGTCTCGTACTCGTAGACCGGCGGCACGTGGTCAGCAGGTTCCTCACCCTCGAAGGGCAGCGTGCCCTCCATCCGGTTCCAGCCGAAGTTGGCGCCGGGCAGGTCCTCGAACGCGACCCGGTTGATCTCCTCGCGGCGGTCCTGCCCGACGTCGGCGATCCAGACCTCGTCGGTCACGGGGTCGAAGGAGAACCGCCACGGGTTGCGGAGCCCGTAGGCGACGATCTCCGGGGCGGCGTCGTCGACGTCCACGAAGGGGTTGCTGCTCGGCACCGCGTAGGGGTCACCGGCCAGCGGGTCGATCCGCAGCAGCGCACCCAGCGGCGTCGACAGGTCCTGCCCGGCATCGAGCGGATCACCCGCGCTGCCGCCGTCACCGAGCCCGAGGTACAGCCGCCCGTCGGGTCCGACGTGCAGGTCGCCACCGTTGTGGTTGGCGTAGGGCTGCGCGAGCCGGAACAGCGTGCGCCGCTGCTCGGGGCGGATCTCGCCGTCGACGACGGCGATCGCGGTGAGCACGCTCGCGCCGTCGCGGTCGGTGGAGGACAGGTACAGCTCGCTCCCGTCGGGTGCGAAGGCCAGACCGAGCAGCCCCCGCTCGCTCCTGGTGGTGGTCTCCGCGGACAGGTCGACGACCGGCTCCCCCGCGCCGTCCGCGGTGAGCGGGTGGACGGTGCCGGCCCGGTCGGCGAGGTAGAGCACGCCATCGGGGCCCACCGCGCCGGCGGTCGGCTCGCCGAGGGTGGCGACCTCCGTCAGGGTCACCGCGACCGTCAGGTCCGGCTCCGGGAGGGGCGCCTCGGGCGCCACCTCGCCGTCGGCGGTGTCAGGGTCGTCGACGTCACCGACGGCGTCGCCGGGCTCGGGCTCCTCGTCGGGTCGGTCGTCGACGACCGGTGGTGGCTCGGACGGGAGGTCCTCGACGTCGCTGCCGCAGGCAGCCAGACCGAGGGCAGCAACGGCCGCGGCCGCGACGACGGCGTAGGAGCCCGCGACGCGCCCAGCGGTGCGACGGCAGCGGGTCGGAACGTTCGGACGTGGGAGGACAGCGGTGCGGTTCGGCATGCCAGCGAGGCTACCAACCCGCCTCAGCGGGCTCCGGGACGACCACGGGCCTGCGACCGCCGCGCGGGCGTCGGCGTCCGACCCGGCGACCCTCACGCGCGTCGGCGACCGACCCGGCACCAGCAGGGCGCTGCGAGAACCAGCACATAGTCGCTGCTTCTCGCGGCTCGAACCGTCACAGGGGCGGCCCGCCGACCGGTAGGCGCGAGAACCAGCACATAGTCGCTGCTTCTCGTAGCTCGGACGTCCTGGAGGTCTGCCCGGCAACCGACGCGGTCGGTCGGGTGCCGGGCGCGGTTGGCCGGGTGTCCGGCGCGGGTCACGTGCCGCGCGGACGGGTCCGTGGACCGGGCGTGACCGGCGGCGGGACGCGGGCGGTGATGACGATCGGACGA
>SLQK01000175.1 GCA_007131525.1 Nitriliruptoraceae bacterium
ATCTCCTCACCCCGGGCGAGGTCGTCCATCAGGCCGGGCAGCTCGTGGGGGTTGCCCGCGCCGACCAGCACGGCGTCGACACCCGCGAGCATCGCGCCGTAGAGGATGAAGGGGATCGGCGCCTCGATCTTGCGGAGCAGGTTGATGCCGACCGGCCCCTCATGGCCCTCCTTGGCGAGGAACACCTCGACGAACCCGGCGGCGACCGCGAGCTCCTGCAACCGCTGGGCGGGCCGGGCGGAGAACATGGGGATGTTGCGGTAGGGCACGCCGTCTGCCCGCCCACCATCGAGGTGGTAGGTCTCGACGATCTGCTCGGCGATGCGCGGGACGGGGAACGCGGCCAGCGCGCGTCGGACGTGCCCGCCGGGGTCACCGTCCTGCAGCCGTCGGACGCACATGACGTCGACCGCGGTCCCGGAGACGACACCGAGGTGGCCGGTGCGGGCCACCGCGTTGGCGAGCCGCCAGTCGGAGACGGCGACACCCATGCCGCCCTGGATGATGGCGGGGAGCTCGGTGACCTCCCAGTCCCTGCGGAGCCCAGCGGCCCCCACCTCGGTGCGGTGATCGTTGCCAGCCACCTCGGTGCGGTGGCCGTTGGTGCTCGGGTCGGTCGCGATCGTCGGCCGGCGTGGCGGGGTCGAGTACCCCATGATGGGTCCGATCAGCGGGCCGCGGAGGACCCTGGCTGGGCCGCGGAGGCATCCGCGGCGTCGTCACCGCCCGGGCGATCCTGCCCGTCGGCGTCGTTCTCGAGGGACGGCGAGGGGGTGATGCGCCCCTGCTCGGCCGCCTCCCTCAGGGAGCGCTCGATCTCCTGGGTGAACACCAGCTGGACGGCGCGGGCACCGAGCGGCCGGAGCGCCTTGAGCGCCTCGGCGATGTCGCCCGCCGTGCCGCGACGTGCGAAGCCGGCCCCGGCCCGGGCCATGAAGTGCTCGAGCAGTTCCTCACTCGCGCGCTTGAGGTGCTTGCGCATGATGCCGGCCGCCTCGGTGGCGGTATCGATGTCCACGCCAGCCCGGTCGAGCTCCAGGGTGATGTCCAGCGCCGCCGGGGACGGCACCAGGTAGGTGTCGGACAGCCCCTGCTGCCGCCGGATGACCCCGGCCTCGGTGAGCGCGGCGACGGTGCCGGCACGGTGCTCGACCCGCTCGGCCAGCTCCGACTCCGACAGCACGATGGGGCGTTCCTCGGACCAGGGCGCACGGAGCTCATCCCCGACGCCGAGCCAGTCGTCCAACCACAGCTCGCCCTTCTCGATCCGCTTGAAGGCGTCCCGGATGGCCGAGAGCTTGAGGCCACGGTCCTGCAGGCGGGCGATCAGCTGGAGTCGTTCGAGGTGCTCGGCCTGGTAGAGCGCGATCCGGCCCTGCCGTTCCGGGGCGGGCAGCAGCTTCTCGGACTGGTAGTGCCGGACCGTGCGGACCGGCAACGCAGCGGCGGCCGCCAACTCATCCACGGTGAAGACGGGGTCGTCCGTGGTGCCGTTCCGTTCCGCCATCACTGCCTCCTCGCTGTCCGCAACTATTTCACCATCTACTGGAACAGTCAAGAGTGAGAACATCGCGCGCGCGCCGTGCAGTCGGCGCCCGACGCGGTGCGCGCGCACCCGGCCATCGGCCTCCCGGTTGACGCCGACCCGCCCCGCAACGTAGAACAGGTGTTCGGTCTTCCAGGGGGTGGGGCGTGATGCGGTTCGACGGAGTGGCGCTCCTGACGATCACGGGCCCCTCCCCGGCGGCGACCGCCGAGGGGCGAGCTGTCCTCGCCGCTCGGCTCGAGCGGGGGGTCGCGGTGACGCTCCCGGATGGCAGCCAGGCATGGACCCACCGCCCGGCCGGCTTCCCGGACCACCTGCCCGCCGCTGCCGACGGCGAGGACGTGGTGCTCACGTGCCTGCGCCGCTCACAGCAACCGACCAGCGACGTGATCGAGCTCCGGCGGATGGTCGGACGGACCGCAGCTGGGGCCTGGACCCTCACCCGTGCAGCGGTGCTGCCACCGGCGCCGAGCCACGATCTGGTCGCCGTCCAGCCCCTGCCGACAGGACGGGTCCATGTCGGACTGCGCCAGGGCGGCACGACCGCCTGCAGCCGCCTCCCCCTGCACGGTCCCGAGCAGGCGACCGGCCTGATCGACTGCCCACGGTGCCTGACCACACCGCTGGTCACCGAGCGCCACGATGCCCAGCTCGCCACGCTGCCCGACCTCGTCGCGCTGGTCGGGCCGCTGGTGGCGGCTGCGGCCGCCCGCCTCTCGCGACGACTGGAGCACCGCGATCCCGCCGAGGTGCCCGCGATCCTCGACGCCGCCGTGGGATCGCTCGTCCACGCGTTCCCCGGCGCGGGCACGACCGATGAGGTGCTGGAGCGCGTCGCCGAGCATCGGGACCACGCGTCCGAGCCGGTGCGCGCCTGGGCCGGCGGCATCGCCCGGGCACGTGTCGAGCAGGGGGTGCGGTCGCGGCGGCGGCGACGGCGTGGAGCCGGGCTGGGCGACGAGCTGCGCGCTCCCGTGCAGCTCCTCTCGCGTCTCCTCGAACCCGCGGAGGCGGCCGAGGCCCTGGTCGAGCTGCTGGAGGAGCTCGGCCCCGACCCGGCGTTCGAGCCCGTCGTCCTTGACGCGGCGCGCCGCGCTGGTGACGCCGCATCCGATCGGGTCCGACGCTGGCGCCGGCTCCATGAACTCGCGGGCGCGTTGGCCGGCGCCGCGGCCCGCCCCAGCGCCCCTGCGGCTGCCGCAGGCGCAGCCGCAGGCGCAGCCGCTGCCGGCCGGTAGCGCCACTGACGACCGCCGTCCACTCCCACGGCGCTACCACCGCCAACCACCCCCACCCGGAGCCCCGATGCCCACCACCTCGACGTTGCTGACCGTGCTGCGAGCCGCTGGCCTGGCCGATGTACCCGTGCTGCTGTGGGGATCGCCGGGAACGGGCAAGTCCGCGTTGGTCGAGACGCTCGGCCGCCTCGATCGCGTCCATGTCGAGACGGTGATCGGCTCGCTGCGGGAACCGTCGGACCTGGCGGGGCTCCCGGTGGTCCAGGTCGACGGGTCGGTGGTGCTCGCGCCGCCACGGTGGGCTCGCGACCTCGCCGCGGCCGGCGGTGGCTACCTCTTCCTCGACGAGCTGTCCACCGCGCCGCCGGCGGTCCAGGCCGCGATGCTGCGGGTGGCGATGGAGAAGGTCGTGGGTGACCTCGTGCTCCCACCGGCGACCCGCATCATCGCCGCCGCGAACCCCGCCGACCTCGCCGCCGGGGGGTGGGAGCTCGAGCCGCCGACCGCCAACCGCTTCCTGCACCTGACCCACCAACCGGACCTCGACACCTTCGCCGACGGGCTCACGATCGGGTTCGACCGGGCTACCGAGCAGCGTGACACCACACCGCTGCGCCCCGGGACCGACGCGGACCGGGCGCGGGCGACGGCCCAGGTGCTCGGGTTCCTCAGGGCACGACCGCACCGGTTCGACGCCTGCCCGACGGATCCCGGCCAGGGCGGCGGTGCCTGGCCGAGCCCGCGGACCTGGCACCACCTCCAGCGCGTGCTCGCCTTCCTGCCCCATGACGCCGAGGAGGCGCGACGCGCGGCGACCATCGGGCTCGTCGGTGACGCGGCCGGGCTCGAGTTCCTGACCTGGGTGCGTCACAGCGACCTCCCCGAACCGTCGCTGGTGCTCGACGGGGTCATCACGTTGGATCCGGCGCTCCGCGATGACCAGCGTTTCGCCGTGCTGTCGGGGGTGACCAGCGTCGCCGTCGCCCGCGGGACCGCCGAGGCCTGGGCCGCCGCCTGGGAGGTCGTGCGCTCGGTCCCGGTGGACGTGGCTGCGGTCGCGGCCCGGCGCCTGTTCGCCGCCCGGCCGCCCGACGCGCCCATGCCGGAGGCGATCCTGGACTTCGAGCCCGTGCTGACCCGGGCCGGGCTGCTTGCCTCGTGAGCACCGAGGTGGTCCGAGGCGACCCCGGGAGGAGCCGCGACACGCCCAGCGGGCGGCGGTTCCGCGACGAGCGCCGCTTCACCCCCGAGGAGGTGGAGACGCTGTCGGCGGCCCGGCTGCTGGCGCTGGACTGGATGCCCTACCTGGCCAGCGCGCTGTTCGAGATCGTCGTCGTCCGCAGCCCGGGGCTGGACACCTTCGCCGTTGACGATCGCTGGCGCCTCTACGTCGGCCCGGCGGCGCTCGAGCGCTGGTCGGTGCCGGAGGTGGCCGGCGTGCTGCTCCACGAGGTGGGGCACCTGGTCCGCGACCACCACGCCCGCCATGCCGAGCAGGCGGTGACCGACGCGCTGCTGTGGAACCTGGCGGGCGACGCGGAGATCAACGACGACCTGCTCGCCGCCGGGATCCCGCTGCCGGGCGGGCCGGTGACACCCGCCTCGATCGGTGCCCCCGAGGGACAGCTCGCCGAGCGCTACTTCGCCCGCCTCCTCGACCTCGCCGAGGTCGGCAGCGATCCTCGCTGCGGCTCAGGGGCCGGCGGCAGCGCACTGGCCGAGGAGCTCGCTGCCGACGACCCCGCCCACCCGGGACGCAGCGACCTCGACCAGGAACTGGTCCGTCGCGCCGTCGCCGAGGCGATCGCGGAGCACGACGCGGCCAGGGGCGTGGAGGCGGGGACCATCCCCGGGGGCTGGCGGCGGTGGGCGTCCAGAACGCTGGCGCCCCCGGCCGTGCCCTGGCGCCACCGCCTGCGCCGGAGCGTGCGCCGGAGCTTCGCCGTCACGGCCGGCCGCCTGGACACGAGCTACCAGCGCCCCGGTCGCCGCCGCCTGCCACGGGTCGTCACACCGGGTCTGGTCCAAGCCAAGCTGCGCGTCGGCGTGGTGGTGGACACCTCGTCGTCGATGCTGCCGGCGCAGCTCGACGCCGCGCTGGCGGAGCTCGACGGGATCTGCCGGCACGCCGGCATCGGTCGCGACGACCGGGTCGTGGTGACCGCCGACGTCGAGGTGCACGAGCTCCCGCACCTGCGCAGCGCTGCCGAGCTCACCCTGGTCGGAGGCGGGGGCACGGATCTGCGACCGGCGCTGCGCTACCTGGCGGGCCACCGCCTGCGGCCACGGACCCTGGTGGTGCTCACCGACGGGTTCACGCCGTGGCCCTCCACCCCGCTGCCTGGCTGCTCGGTGATCGCCGTGCTGCTCGCACGGCACGACGAGCTCACGCCCGACCAGCCGCCCCCGTGGATCGACACCATCCACCTGGCGCCCCACGGCTGACCGGCAGCGCTCGGCCGGCAGGCAGTCAGCTGGTCACCGCGACCGCCACGCCCGCCACGCGCCGGTGCTCCACAACGCCCAGGCGATCAGCACGGGCTGGAAGGCCAGCCGTCCCCACCGCGCGGCGTCGCTGTCGAGTCCGAACGCCGGTGTCCCGGTCACGGCCTGGGAGATGTTGCCCGGCAGGATCACCAGGAAGAACGCCGCCGTCAGCCACCCCACCGCGACCCGCGACCGAGGCAGGACGAGCAGCGCCGCTCCCAGCCCAAGCTCCACCAGCCCCGAGACGTACACGATGGCCATCCGCGCCGGCAGCCACGGCGGCGTCTGCGCGAGGAACTCCTCGGGGATGAGGAAGTGCGCGGTGCCAGCCGCCAGGAGGAACACCCCGAGCACCCAGCGGGCCACGGTGCGGAGCGGCTCCGAACGCGGCGGCGTGGTCATCGACATGGCCGCACGGTAGCTGCACCGGCGACGGACCTAGACTCCGCAGCCGGTCACCGTCGCACCGGGTCGGTGACCCGCTGCCGCAGCGACAGGACCGGTGGTGGCGGCCCGGGAGCCGCCCGACGCAGACGGGATACAGCATGGTCTCCAAGATCCTCGTCCGAGCCTCCGAGAGCGACCGGCTCCAGGAGCTCGCCACGAAGAGCCGCGTCACCAGCCGGATCTCCCGACGCTTCATCGCCGGTGAGGCCCTGGAGGAGGCCACCGCGGTGGCCCGGGACCTGATCGCCAAGGGCCGGACGGTCAGCCTCGACCTCGTCGGTGAGAAGGTCCGTGACGCCGCCGACGCCGACGCCGCGGCCGCGGACTACCTCGCCGTCATCCAGGCCATGTCGTCGGGGCAGCTCAGCAGCGGCATCTCCATCAAGCCCAGCCAACTCGGGGCGTCCGATGACGTGGACGCGGCCCACAACCGACTGTCCCTGCTGGCCACCCGGGCCGGGGAGGCCGGGCTGCACCTCACCCTCGACATGGAGGACGCCCACACCGTCGACCACACGATCGAACTGGTGGAGGCGCTGCACGAGGACGGTCACGCCCACGTGGGCTGCGCGGTCCAGACCGCGCTGTTCCGCACCCCCGACGACATCGAGCGGCTGAACGAGCTCGGCGCGAGCCTGAGGCTCTGCAAGGGCGCCTACGCCGAGCCGGCCGACGTCGCCCACCAGCGCCGTGAGGACATCGACGAGGCCTACCGTCGCTGCGCCCGCCAGCTCCTCGAAGGTGGCACCTACCCGCGCTTCGCGACCCACGACCACCGGCTGATCGGCGCGATCCGACGCGACGCCCGCCAGCTCGGGCGGGCCACCGACAGCTACGAGTTCCAGATGCTGTACGGGATCCGCCCGGACGTGCAGGACCGCCTGGTCGACATCGGCGAGCACCTGTGCGTGTACGTGCCCTACGGGATCGCGTGGTACCCCTACTTCGTGCGGCGGCTCGCCGAGCGTCCCGCCAACCTGGTGTTCTTCGCCCGGGCGCTGCTGCCCTGACGCCGGGCCGTCGCCGGCGCCGCTCGCGGACAGCCACCGCCCCCTGCGCCTCCCCGGTCGCCGGCGCCGCTCGCGGGCGGGTCAGAACACCAACCGCACCAGCAGCAGGCGGCGTGCGGCGGCGGTGTCGGTGGCGCCACCGACGCCGGCGTCGGCATCGCTCGGTTCGGCCCTGCCGGACAGGATCCGGCAGAACTCCACAGCATCGAGGTGGAGCGCCACGCCGCCCGAAGCTTGCCGGAACCTCCCACCCGCCGGGCCGTCGAGCACCAGGCCGAAGGGTTCGCCGTGACGTCCCGCCCACTCGGCCACGACGTCCTCGACGATGCGGCCGTCCACCGCGGGGTTCGGTTCGTGCGGCACGGCGGTGGCCCGGGAGATATCGACCGTGTGCAACCACACGTCCCTGGTGTAGACAGCGTCCATCAGCTGGCCCAAGGGGAAGGTCCGCGGCATGCCGGTCGCGGTCGATCCGCCGGCGTCCAGCGGCACGGGGACACGACGCAGCACCCTGGGGAGCCCGAGCCGCCCCGTGACCGCCCGCGGAGCGACTTCCTTGAGCGCCGCGATCCGTTCCTTCGGCGTGAGCGCCGCGTGTTCGCTCACCTGCAGGTCGTTCGCGGCGTCCAGGCTGTTGCCGCCGAA
>SLQK01000062.1 GCA_007131525.1 Nitriliruptoraceae bacterium
ACCAAGGGCAAGCTGCCCACCGCCCAGTGGATCGAGGTCGTCACCACCGCCCACGAGGTGGGCCTGCGGTCCTCCTCCACGATGATGTACGGCCACGTGGACGAGCCCCGGCACTGGGTCGCCCACCTCAAGCTGCTCCGTGCGCTGCAGGAACGCACCGGCGGGTTCACCGAGTTCGTGCCCCTGCCCTTCGTGCACCAGCTCGCCCCGATCTACCTGGCCGGGGTGGCCCGGCCCGGCTCCACCTGGGAGGACGACCGCCGCGTCCACGCCGTCGCCCGGCTGCTGCTCCAGGGCGCGATCGACCACGTCCAGCTGTCCTGGGTCAAGGTCGGCCTCGAGCGCGGCGTCGACCTGCTCCGCGGCGGCTGCGACGACCTGGGCGGCACCCTGATGGAGGAGACGATCTCCCGCATGGCCGGCAGCACCCACGGCGTGCGCAAGAGCGTCGAGGAGCTCGAGGCGGCCGCCCACCAGGCCGGACGCCCGGTCCGCCAGCGCACCACCCTCTACGGCGAGGTCCCCGCCCTGCGCTGAGCCACCCAGGCCACACGCCCGCTGCCGCTGCCCGGGTCCGGCCGCTGCGCCGGCACGGGTGCGCGTTCGCTGCACAGTGCAGCTGTCCAGGTTCTCGCTCGCCAGCTGTCCTCCTTCGGGGCGAGCGGGGGCCCGGTGGCGGGCGTGGTTGCCCCCTGCGCTGCCCCGACCACAGCGGTGGAAGCCCCCAAAGCGGTCCGGAACGGCGCTCTCGGCCGGTTTCCGTGGCCGGCGAGGGACGATCCCACGCTGCTGCGCGTCGGTCCGAGCTCCGGTGGACCTGAACGAAAACCTGGACAGCCAGCTTGACAAAACCTGTACAGCCCGGCACCTTCGTGATCAACGACGACAGACAGAGCGGAGTGAACGTGGCAGCTGCAGCGATCTCGATGGCATCGACCGCCTCCACCGCGCGGAGCCTCGCCGACGCCGCCAGCGAGGAACTGCTGGTCGCCGTCGCCCAGGGCGACCAGCAGGCCTTCGCCTCGCTGTACGACCGGGTCACCCCCCAGGTGCTGGGCGTGGCCCTGCGGGTCCTCCGGGACCGGGCGCTGGCCGAGGAGGTCGCCCAGGAGGTCATGGTCGAGGTGTGGCGCAAGGCCGACCGCTTCGACCCCGACCGGGGGACGGCATCGGGCTGGATCACCACCCTCGCCCACCGTCGGGCCGTCGACCGCGTCCGCAGCGAGCAGGCCTCCCGCGACCGCGACGACCGCGTCTCCCGCCGCGACGAGCCCCGCGCCTTCGACGCCGTGGCGGACGAGGTCCAGGTCAACCTCGACCACTGGCAGGTGCGTCGGGCGCTGGCCACGTTGACCGACCGGCAGCGTGAGGCGATCGAGCTGGCCTACTTCGGCGGCCACACCTACCGCGACGTCGCACGCGTGCTCGGCATCCCGGAGGGCACGGCCAAGTCCCGGCTGCGCGATGGCCTGCTGCGGCTGCGCGAGGCCCTCGAGGACCTCGTCTGACGTCCGCCCCGGCGCCGCCCGGCGCCCTACGCTCGATCAGGACCCGCGCTCCGGCGCGGGTCCTTCCACGTGGTCGATCCCCGGCCGCCAGCCCCGTCGTCGGGCGATCGCAGCCACCACCGGTCGTGCTGCCGGGAGGGTCCAGCCACAAGGGGTTGTGGTTCCGGTCTTGACGGACGGTCGTCGCTCATGCAGTATGCCACCCGTGTAGTTCCACGGCTGTCAGGAGCGGTAGGTGGGGGTCATCACCGAACTGAGCACCAAGCTCGCCTTCGATGCGGACGACCGTGCCTGGATGTTGGAGGCCAAGTGCCTCGATGCCGACCCTGAGGCCTTCTTCCCCGAGAAGGGCGGCTCGACCCGGGAAGCCAAGCGCATCTGCGCGACCTGCCCGGTCCGCAGCGAGTGCCTCGATCACGCGCTGGCCAACGACGAGCGATTCGGGATCTGGGGTGGGCTATCCGAGCGCGAGCGGCGGCGTGCCAAGCGGCTGACCGCCTGACCGTCGGCCTCCGGCAACCGCCGGTGTGCGCCCCTCTCCGGCCACCGTCGTGCGGTCGGCCGGCCGGCGTCGCCCCTGAGGGCGACTGGTAGCCTCCCCGCGGCGCGCGGGGGCTGGATCGAGCCGCCGTGGCGTCACGCCCCGGTGGTGCCAGCCGCCGCTCGCGCCGGCGGGACCGAGGCGACCACTCCTCACCCGCCCGTCGTGCTCCGCGGGCGGCGTCCCACGTTGCGCCCCGTGCGGGAGGACCCCCAAGACCGTGTCGGTACCCACCACCGTTGCGTCACCCGCCGTGCTGGCGGTGCTCGTCGCCCACGACGGCGTGACCTGGCTCCCGCGCACGCTGGATGCGCTGCTCGCCCAGACGCACGTCCCGATCGACGTCGTCGCCGTCGACAACGCGAGTCGCGACGGGTCACGCGAGCTGCTCCTCGAGCGCCTCGGCGAGGAGCGGGTCCTCGTCGCCGACCGCGACCTGGGCTTCGGCGGCGCCGTCTCCATGGCGCTCGACGCCCGGGACGCGGCCGATGCCCCCTACGTGCTGCTGGTCCACGACGACCTGGAGCTGGCTCCCGATGCCGTCGCCGAACTGGTCGCGACCATGGAGGCCGATCCGCGCCTGGCCATCGTCGGCCCGAAGCTGCGCGGCTGGGACGCCGAGGACGAGCTGCAGTCCGTCGGGTCGACCATCGACCTCACCGGACGGGTCGACCCCGGCGTGGACGTCGGCGAGCTCGACCAGGGCCAGCGCGATCAGGAACGACGCACCCTCTACGTCTCGACCGCAGGCATGCTCCTGCGACGCGCGACGATGGACGAGCTCGGGCGCCTCGACCGCCGCTACCACGTCTTCCGCGACGACCTCGACCTGTGCTGGCGCGCCTGGCTGGCCGGGCACGACGTCGAGGTGGTGCCCAGTGCCGTCGGCCGGCACGCGGCCAGCGCCGCCAACTACCTCCGGCTCGGCCAGACCCGCTTCATCGGGCCCCGGTACTTCGACGAGCGCAACACCCTGGCGAGCCTGATCAAGAACTACGGCGCGCTGAAGCTGCTGCTGGTCCTGCCCCTCTACCTGATGGTCGGCCTCGCCAAGATCGCCGGCTTCCTGCTGACCCGCCGGTTCTCCGACGCGTGGCAGACCCTTCGGGCCTGGGCCTGGAACGTGGCACACCTGGGTGAGAGCCGCCGGTACCGCCGGGCCGTCCAGGCGCAGCGGGTGCGGTCCGACGCGGAGCTCGCGGAGCTGTTCGGCCGGCTCGGGACCCGCCTGCGGGCCTACACCGAGGCCATGGCCACCTGGATCACCGGAGCCGACCACGACCCGGAGCCGGAGCCGGCCCACGACGACGCCCCGCCACCCGAGCCACAGACCGTGACCCGGCGGCTGGTCGCCCTGGCCCGACGCCGACCCGTGGCGGTCAGCGCGGCCGGGCTGGTCCTGCTCTTCGCCGTGGGGACGTGGCCGCTGCTGCTGCCCGGGGAGCTCCGCGGCGGGCAGCTCGCACCCTGGCCCGCGTCGGCGGCCGCGTTCCTGACCGACCACCTCGCCGGCTGGCACGAGGCCGCCGCCTTCGGCACCTCCGCTGCGCCGTCACCGGCGCAGGCGCTGCTCGGCCTGCTGCAGGCGGTCCTCGGCGGCAGCGCCTACCTCGCCCCCCGCGTGCTGCTGCTGCTGCCGATCGCGGTCGGCTGGGTGCTGGCGCTCAAGGCCGCCCAGACCTACAGCGACCGCCGCCCGCCCCGGGTGGTGGCCGCCACCGCCTACGTGCTCTCCCCACCGGCGCTGGCGGCGCTGGTCACCGGCCGCATCGAGGCGCTGATCGTGCTGGCCGTGCTCCCGGGGCTCGTCGCCGGGTGGATCACCGCGGCCCGCCGCAGCTCGTCGCCGACCCGGGCGTGGCGCGCGGTAGCGGCGGTCGTGCTGTTCGGTGCGGTGGCGGGCGCCTTCGAGCCGGTGGTCCTGGTCGCCCTGCTCGCCGTCGGTGTCGTGGCCATCGGCGTGGTGGTCCTGCGCAGCGAGGACCTGTCCTGGCGTGCGTCGGTGGCCGCCCGGCTGACCGTCGCGGCCCTGGGTCCGGTCCTGTTGCTCATGCCGTGGTCGCTGGAGCTGTTCGCTGCCGACGGTCCCCTGCTCGCCGGCGGCGCCGCGACCGAGACCGCCGGTGACGAGCTGTGGGTCTGGCTGCTCCTGTCGCCCTCGCTCGCCGGCTTCCCGGGCCTGGTTGCGGGTGTGGGGTTCCTGCTGGCGGGTCTCCTCGGTCTCGCGCTGGGCTGGCGGCGCGGGGCCATGCTGATCTCGATCCTGTGGTTCGGCGCGCTGGTCGGCGCCACCGGCGCCTGGTGGGCGGACCGTGCGGGAACGGCGATGTGGGCCGGCACACCGCTGCTGGTCACCGCCGCTGCCTTCGCCGGGGCCTTCGCCCTGGCCTTCGCCACCGGCGCCCGACAGCTGTCGCGCCATGCCTTCGGGTGGCGGCAGATCGCC
Organism: Nitriliruptoraceae bacterium; assembly: GCA_007131525.1. Classification (GTDB taxonomy): domain Bacteria; phylum Actinomycetota; class Nitriliruptoria; order Nitriliruptorales; family Nitriliruptoraceae; genus T1Sed10-7. The sequence continues at coordinate 4,496 of SLQK01000062.1, forward strand.
GCCGCCACGACCGCGCTGGCGGTCACGGTCAGCCTCGCCAGCGTCGCATGGACCCTGATCCGCGACCCCTTCGCGGCCTTCGTGGCGGGTGAGCCCACCCTGCCATCCTTCGTGATCGCCGAGGCCGAGGCGGAGGGACCCTTCCGCGTGCTGGTCCTGGCGGCTGACGAGCGCGAGGTGGCCTGGGAGGTCGTCGACGGCCGTGGCCCCACGATGGCCGCCTACGGTCTTCGCCAGCCTGCTGCCACCGGGGACATCGTTCGGGCCGCCGTCGCCGACCTGATGGAAGGGCGCGATCCCGGTGCGGGCGACCGCCTCGGCCGCCTGGGTATCCGCTACGTCATCGTGCCCGAGGGCGCCGGGGACCCGGAGCTCAGCGCAGCCCTGCTCGCCCAGACCAGCCTCGAGCCCCGGCCGGTCGCGACCGGGGAACTCCACGCGGTCAGTGCGTGGCTCCCCTTCGTGGCGGCGGTGACGGGCGAGCAGCTCGCCGTCCTCGAGGAGCGCGGATCGTTGCCGCCCGACGTCGAGGTCGACGGGCTGACCTCGCTGGGTGGCGGCCGCGCGACCGGGCAGCTGCGCGAGCCGGGGGCGGTGCTGGTGGCCGAGGCCGCCGACGACGGGTGGCTGCTGGAGGTCGACGGGACATCGGTCGCCGCTGCCAACGGCACCCCGGTTCGGTTCCTCGACGTCCCCGCCGGCGAGGTGGAGGTCCATCACACCGGTGAGGGTGCCCGGCGTGTGGCGGTGGGCGTGCAACTGGTGCTGCTCCTGCTCGTGCTCTCGCTCGCGCTGCGCCCGCCCGGTTCCACCCGGCGGACGATCGGCCGCCCCGCCGGTCCGGGAGGGCAGCGCTGATGAACCTGCGTCGTGGTGCTGCCCCGACGGGTCTCCTGGTCGCCGTCCTGGTCTACGTCCTGGCGATGGATCCCATCGCCGGGCCGGTCTCCCGTCCTGCGCCGCCACCGGAGGTGAGCGTGGCGGTCGAGCCCCGCGCCGGCACCGTGCTGTGTGCCATCGGCGCCGGCGGGCTCGGCGCCGACCCCATCGCGCTGCCGGATCCCTCACCGGACCCTGAGCCCGACGACGAGGTGGCCGACGAGGCGGACGAGCCTGACGAGGCGGACGAGCCCGACGCGACCGAGGACCAGCCCGACGCCGACGATGAGCCCGCGCCCGACGACGCCGACGTTGCCGACGACGCGGACGACGCCGAGAACCCAGAGGAGGACGCCGAGGAGGACGCCGAGGAGAACCCCGAGGTCCCCGTAGCCACGCTGATCATGGCGCGGCCCGGCGGCCCGGGGAGCACGCCTGCCCAGTTGGAGCGCACGGACCTCGTCGAGGGCGAGTTCACCACCGCGACGCTGCCGTCGGTGTTCCCCGGCGGCGACATCCGGACCTCGGCGGTCGCTGCCGAGGAACTGGCGGCCAGCGTGGTGCGATGGCGTGATGCTGCGGTGGCCGTCGGCCGGGAGTGGCGCGTCGAGGACGTCGAGGGTCTCCCGGATGGGACGGTGGCTGGTGCCTGTGCCACCTCGTCGGCAGGGACGCACCTCCTCCCCGGGCTGTCCACCGCCGGCGGTGACGAGGCGCGCCTGCGGCTGGCCAACCCCCACCGGTCGCCGGCCAGTGCCGCCGTGAGCTTCCCCACCCCTGGTGATCCCGAGGCGCCTCTGGTGCTGCAGAACCTGTCCATCCCACCGGGCGCGGTCCGCGAGGTGATCGTCAACGACGCCCTGCCCGAGCGGGACGACCTGGCGGTGGTGGTCGAGGTCACCTCGGGTCGCATCGCGGTCGAGGGCATCCAGATCACCCGTGCTGCCATCGGCGACGTGGACGGCATGTCGCTGCTGCCGGCCACCACCGCACCGGCAGAGGACTGGACCGTCACCTGGCTGGCTGACGACGACGACACCTCGCCCTGGCTGTGGGTCCTGAACGCGGGCGAGCGCACCGCGTCGGTCGAGCTCACCCTGCACACCGAGGCCGGTGGGGAGGTCCCCGTCGGCCTGTCGGAGGTCAGCGTGCCTGCCGGTGAGCTCCGCCGGGTCGACATGACCGGCACCTTCCCGGACGACATCACCGAGGTGGCGGTGACCGCCCGCTCGAACGGGGTGCCGATCGTGGTCGCAGGTGCGGTCGCCCGTCAGGCCGAGGAGACCCCGCGCTCCGGGATGAGCGTGCAGCTGGGGGCTGCCACCGACACCCGTTGGGTCGTCTCCGGGGTGGGCGTCGAGGAGCGGACCGAGCAGCTGCGGGTCGTCAACCCCGAGGGTGAGGCTGCGGTGCTCGATGTGGCCTTCTTCGACGGGGTGCGGATCCGCGAGCCCGAGGCGCTGCGGGGTCTGGAGCTCGCTCCCGGGAGCAGCACGACGATCGATCTGGGTGACCACGTCGCTCCCGGGGCACCGTGGAGTGCCTTCGTCGCCGCCCGCCAGGGTGCCGTGGTCGTCGGTCGGCTCGGCAGCGACGCCGGGGAGGGCCCACTGCACCTGGTCGCCACCGCGGGTGTTCCGGCCGCCAGCTGGCTGACGACGGGCTCGACCCTGCGACCGGTCCAGCGGCCGGGACTGGTGACCCAGCTCGGGACCGAGGGTCCCCGGGCGCCGGCCGGTGTCCCCGCAGGCTTGCTGCAGCGCGACGTCGAACCTCCGACCGACGGCTCCGACGTCGACGATCCGGAACCGGACGACTGACCGGCGGCTGGCGTGGACAGCCACTCGTCCTCGGGGAGCGGGCGCAGCAGCGTCATCGTCGGGTGGCACAGCAGCTCGAGACGCGGGTGGTCCGCATCGACATCACCCGGCCCACGGGTCAGGGTCCGCCCGCCGACCTCCATCCCCCGCTGCCAG
>SLQK01000351.1 GCA_007131525.1 Nitriliruptoraceae bacterium
CGCCGGCGGCCGCCAGGAGCAGCAGGTGGCCGAGCCGGGGGTGGAGCGGCAGGCGGGCCAGCGCGTGGCCGTGCTCGGTCGGTCGGCCGGCCGCGTCCAGGGCACCGAGGTCGTGCAGTCCCCGCCGCGCCGCCGACCACGCGGCGGGTGGCGGCTGGTCGAGCAGCGCGAGCTCGGCCACCTCGGTGCCCCAGGTCGCCACCTCCAGGGCGGCGGAGCTGAGGTCGTCGGTGACCATGGCCGGGCGGGGGGCCGCATCCCGCCCGGCATGCTCGCGCTCCGGCCACAGCCGGATGCAGCGACCCGGCGCCGTCCGACCGGCCCGGCCGGCCCGCTGCTCGGCCGAGGCGCGCGAGGCCGGCACGGTCACCAGCCCCGACAGCCCCGTGGTCGCGTCGAAACGCGGCTCGCGTCGGAGCCCGGCGTCCACCACCGTGCGCACCCCGTCGATCGTGACGCTGGACTCGGCCAGGTCGGTCGACACCACGACCTTGCGGGTGCCCGCGACGGCCGGGGCCAGGGCCGCGTCCTGATCCGCAGCCGGCAACGCGCCGTGGAGGGGGCGGACCGCGACCCGGGCCGGATCGAGCACGTCGGCCAGTGCCCGGGCGACCCGGCGGATCTCGCGGGCCCCGGGCAGGAACACCAGCACGTCACCAGCGTCGCCGGTCAGGGCGTCGAGGATCGCGGCCACCACGTCCTCGACCAGCCGGTCAGGCGCGGGCCGCTCCCGATGCTCCACCACGACCTCGTGTCGACGCCCCTCGGCGGTGCACACGGGCGCTCCGCCGAGCAGCTCGGCGACCCGGTCGACCTCCAGGGTGGCCGAGGCGACCAGCAGCTCCAGGTCGCCACGCAGCGCCGCCCGGGCCTCCAGCGTGAAGGCCAGGGCGAGATCGGCCTCGAGGTTGCGCTCGTGGAACTCGTCGAACATCACCAGCCCGACACCGGGCAGGGAGGGATCCTGCTGGAGGCGCCGCAGCAGGACCCCTTCGGTGACGACCTCGATCCTGGTGGCCCGCGACCGGCGGCGCTCGTCCCGGGTCGTCAACCCGACCCGGTGGCCGAGGGGCTCACCGAGCTGGGCCGCCAGGCGTGCGGCAGCGGCCCGGGCGGCCACCCGTCGCGGCTCCAGCACGACGATGCGCTCGTGGGTGCTCCTCCCGCGGTCCCGCGCCAGCAGGGCGAGGGGGACGCGGGTGGTCTTGCCGGCGCCGGGTGGGGCCGCCAGGACCGCCCGGCCGGCGCCCGCCAGGGCCCCCAGCAGCGGGTCCAGGACGGCGTCGACCGGCAGCGATGGACCGGGCAGGCCCCAGGGCGCGGCGCCGGACCCGGCGGCTGCCGGGTGCTGGGACGGGTGGGGCCCGAGTGTGGTCATGGTCGGTCGACGCTACCGCTGCTCCCCCGGTGGCTGTCGGCCGGGCGGCGTAGGCCATCCCCCCTTGGGCCGACTACCGTGCAGACGGTCGAGGAGGTCCCCGTGCGGGTCGTGATCCGGATCCTGATCAACGCTGCGGCGTTGTGGGTCGCCATCGAGCTGCTCGACGGGTTCAACTTCGACTACGAGGGCGAGGCCTGGGTGGGGTTCCTGGTCATCGCGCTGATCCTGGCGGTCGTCAGCACCGTCGTGAAGCCGATCCTCACGGTGCTGTCGTTCCCGGCGGTGGTCCTGACCCTCGGGCTGTTCCTGCTGGTCGTCAACGCCATCGTGCTGGCGATCGCGGTGTTCGTCTCGGACGCGCTCGGGCTGGCCCTGTCCAGCGACGGCTTCGGCTGGACCTTCCTCGCCGCCCTGATCATCTCGCTGGTCTCCTGGGCGCTCGAGACCTTCCTGGGCCAGCGATGAGATGACGGGGAACCCACCGGTGAGGACCGAGACCGACCCCAAGCTGACCGGCCGTACCGTCGAGGTGCTGCAGGCCATGATCCGCAACGCCTGCGTCAACGACGGCACCGCGGCCTCGGGCCAGGAGGTGCGCAACGTCGCGGTGCTCGAGGACGTGCTCGACGGCCTCGATGCCGTCCACTACGAGCCGGTGCCGGGGCGCCGCAGCATGCTCACCACCGTCGAGGGCACCGACCCCTCCGCTCCCACCGTGCTGCTCCTCGGTCACCTCGATGTCGTGCCGGTGAGCCGGGATGAGTGGCGGGAGGACCCCTTCGGCGGCGATCTGATCGACGGTGAGGTGTGGGGCCGCGGGGCGGTCGACATGCTGAACCTGACCTCGTCGATGGCGGTGGCGGTCCATCACCTGGCCACCCGGGGCCGGCGGCCTCGGGCCACCGTGAAGTTCCTGGGCGTCGCCGACGAGGAGGCCGGCGGGTCGCTGGGCGCCGACTGGATCGTCGAACACGCCTGGCCCGACGTCGCCTGCGACTACGTGCTGACCGAGTCGGGTGGGATCCCCGTCAACGGCGCCCAGGGCCGGGCGATCGTCTTCGCCACGGCGGAGAAGGGCATCGGCTGGCGGCGCCTCACCGTCAAGGGCACCCCCGGCCACGGCTCGATGCCCTACGGCGCGGACAACGCGCTGGTCACCGCCGCCGAGGTGGTCCGACGGCTGGCGGCCTACGAGCCCGCCCCGAGCCTGAGCGACCACTGGCGGGCGTGGGTCGACCACCTCGACGTCCCGCCGGAGCTGAAGGTCGACCTGCTCGATCCCGGCCGGATCCACGACGCCTTCGCCGAACTGCCCCCGCGGGCGGCCCGCTACGCCCACGCGTGCACCCACACGACCATCAGCCCCAACGTGGTGCACGGCGGCTCGAAGATGAACGTCATCCCCGACGCCGTCCACCTCGACCTGGACATCCGGACCCTGCCGGGCGTCGGCGACGACGAGGTGGATGCGATGCTGACCGAGGCGCTCGGTGACCTCGCCGCCAGCGTGACGATCGTGCCGGGTGAGGTCTCGCGTGCGGCCTCGTCCTCGTCCGCCGACACGCCGCTGTTCGACCTGCTGCGCCGTCGTGCCCAGGCGGTGTACCCCGACGCCGAGGTGCTGCCCTGGATGACGGTCGGCGGGACCGACGCCGCGTTCTTCCGGCGGCGTGGCGTCCCGAGCTACGGAGCGGGGATGTACAGCGCCGCGGTCCCGTTGGAGATCTTCCAGAGCCGCTTCCACGGCCATGACGAGCGCATCGACGTCGAGTCCCTGGCACTGTCGACCCAGCTGTGGCTCGACCTCGTGGACGGGCTCTGACGGGTGGACCACGACAGCGAGGAGGCCCATGGACGCCGCGGTCGTCGGGCTGGTCGCCGGGACCGGCTGGGCGTCGGGGGTGAACCTCTACGGCGCGGCGCTGGCGCTCGGGCTGTTCGGCCGGTTCGGGCCGGCAGAGGTCCCCGCCGCGCTGACCCGGACCGACACCCTGGTGCTGCTCGGGGTGCTGTTCGCCCTGGAGTTCGTCGCTGACAAGATCCCGGTGCTGGACTCGGTGTGGGACGCGGCCCACACCCTGCTGCGGCCCGCCGGTGCGGCGGTGCTGGCGGTGCTGCTGACCGGCGAGGCCGAGTCCGTGCAGCAGGCGGTCGCCGCGCTGGGCGCCGGCGGGCTGGCGCTGTCGGCTCACGCCACCAAGGCGACCACCCGGCTGGCGGTCAACACCTCACCGGAGCCGGTCTCCAACGCCGGTGTGAGCCTGCTGGAGGACGGGCTGGTCGCCACCGTGGTGTGGGTCGCTGTCACCAACCCCGTGCTGGCGCTGGTCCTGGTCGGCGTCCTGGTGGTCGCCGGCACCGCGCTGACGATCGCGCTGTTCGGCGCTGCCCGCCGCGGCTGGCGGGCGTGGCGCGAGCGTCGACGCGGTCGCGGCGGCGGCCCGGGGATCGGACCTGCCCGGCCACCCCGGTCGGGTCCCCCCGACCGGTGAGCTCAGGCGTCGACGGGGTCGACGCCCAGCTCCGTCATGAGCCCACGGACCCGCTGCTCGATGTCGTCGCGGATCGGGCGGACCGAGTCGACACCCTTGCCGGCCGGGTCCTCGAGCTCCCAGTCCAGGTAGCGCTTGCCCGGCAGCACGGGGCAGGCGTCCCCGCAGCCCATGGAGACGATGACGTCGGCGACGCCGACGGTCTCGTCGGTCCACGGCTTCGGGTACTGGTCGGTGATGTCGATGCCCTTCTCCGCCATGGCTTCCACGGCCGAAGGGTTGATCGTCTCCGCGGGCGCCGACCCGCCGGAGAGGACCTGGACCCGGTCGCCGGCGAGGTGGCGGAGCCACCCCGAGGCCATCTGGGACCGGCCGGCGTTGTGCACGCACAGGAAGAGCACGGTGGGGGTGTCGGACACGAGCAGTCCTTCCATCTGGGCGATCGCGGTCAGGCGCTCCCGAGCGAACCGCTCGGCGAGCAGGGACACATAGTCGACGTAGGAGGCCCCGGAGAGCCGGTCGAGGGAGTCGTCGAGGTAGCGCTGGACGGTCTCGAGGTTGAAGGTGCCGTCGAACTCGCGTTGGAGGCGGATCGCGGCTTCCTTCAGCGCGTGACGCTGGGCGAGTGACAGTTGCAGGGTGGCCATGGTGGTGCTCCTGTGGCTGCCGCCGGGCAGGTCCCGGCGGAGGTTCACGCGGCCGTCGTGACGCTGCTCGCGAGCAGGTCGATCCGGACGGCGAGCTCCCGGTAGGCGGCCTCGAACTCCTCCGGTCCACCAGCGATCGGGTCGGGCACGCTCCAGTGCAGGGTCGGCGCCGCGAAGGGCGGCCCCGCCTCCCGGGCCCGATCGCACACCGACACCACCAGGTCGGGTGCGGTCACGACCGCGTCGTAGCCCTGGGGACGTGCGGCCGAGAGGTCGATCCCGTGGCGCGCGGCCGTCGCCACCGCCAGCGGATGGACGGCAGGGGCCGGCTGCTGGCCCGCCGAGCCAGCCGGTCGGCCGGTCGCCCGCTCCCACAGCGCCGCAGCCAGCTGGGACCGCGCCGCGTTCTGCGTGCAGATGAACAGCACCTCGTCGGCGACGAGCCCGGGCGCGGCCCCGAGCTCAGCGAGGGTGGCCACGCGCAGTCGGACGTAGCGTCGCCGGGCATCCCCCTCCGAGGCGGTGCGCTCGATCAGCCCCACCTCCTCGAGGACGCCGAGGTGGAAGGCGACCAGGTTCGACCCGAGCCCCGTGAGCTCGGCCAGCTCGCCCGGGGTCCGGTCCGACAGGCGCAGCGCGTCCACCACCGCCAGCCGCCGCTCGTCGCCCAGGGCACGGTGGATGGCGGCCCGGCGCGCCCGGCGCGATGCGTCGGCGTCGGGGTCGGCTGGACCCACCGGTTCCACGCTGCCTCCGATCACCTCGATGTTCATTGCGTCAAATCTACTAGAGGCTTTTCGCCCCGTCAACGTCGGCCTCCCCGTGTGTCGTCGCCCGCTAGCGTCGAGGGGTCCACCGCCGCGTGAAGGATCGTCATGGAGTTCCTGGACGGGCAGCCGCCGAGCCACGATCTGACCTACGAGGACGTGTTCCTCGTGCCGGCACGGGCGGGCTCGACCTCCCGGCTGGACGCCGACCTGACCACCACCGACGGCAGCGGGACGACGCTGCCGCTGGTGGCCGCCAACATGACCGCGGTGTCGGGCCGCCGGATGGCCGAGACCCTGGCACGTCGGGGGGGCATGGCCGTCATCCCCCAGGACATCCCCCTGGAGATCGTGTCCTCGGTGATCGCCGGGGTGAAGTCCTGTCATCCGGTGTTCGAGACCCCGATCACCCTCGCACCCGACGACACCGTCGGGGAGGCGCTGAACCTGATCCCCAAGCGCGCCCACGGCGCGGCGGTCGTGCTCGATGCGGACCGGCATCCGGTCGGCGTGGTGACGCTGGTCGACCTCGAGGGCGAGGACCGCTTCACCCAGGTCGGCCAGGTGATGTCGACCGACCCAGCGGTGATCAGCGACCGGGTCGACCCCCGGGCGGCCTTCGACGAGCTCGCCGAGGTGCGTCACCGGCTGGCCCCGGTGGTGGATGAGGAGGGCCGTCTCCGCGGGCTGCTGACCCGACCCGGGGCGCTGCGCTCCACCCTGTACCACCCGGCCCTCGACGCCTCGGGCCGGCTGCGCGTCGCGGCGGCGATCGGGGTGCGGGGCGACAGCGCGGCGCGGGCGGCGGCGCTCTTGGAGGCCGGGGCCGACGTGCTCGTCCTCGATACGGCCCACGGGCACCAGGACCGCATGCTGGAGGCACTGGAGGCGGTGCGCGAGCTCGATCCGGCGGTCCCGGTGGTGGCCGGCAACGTGGTGACCCGCGACGGGGTCGAGGACCTGGTGGCGGCCGGTGCCGACATCGTCAAGGTCGGGGTCGGCCCCGGGGCGATGTGCACGACCCGGATGGCGACCGGGGTCGGTCGACCGCAGTTCTCCGCGGTGCTCGAGTGCGCCCGGACGGCCCGGGAGCTCGGCGCCCACGTCTGGGCCGACGGCGGGGTCCGCCACCCCCGCGACGTCGCCCTGGCCCTGGCCGCCGGGGCCAGCAACGTCATGATCGGGTCGTGGTTCGCCGGGACCTACGAGTCACCGGGCGATCTGGAACGCGACGCCGACGGACGCGCCTACAAGGTCTCCTTCGGCATGGCCTCCGCTCGCGCCGTCCAGGTCCGCACCGCCGGCGAGGACGCCTTCGAGCGGGCCCGCAAGGCGCTGTTCGAGGAGGGCATCTCCTCGGGCCGGCAGTACCTCGACCCCGGCCACCCGGGGGTGGAGGATCTGGTGGACGTCATCGTGGCCGGGGTGCGTAGCGCCTTCACCTACGCCGGCGCCCTGGACATCGCGACCTTCAGCCAGCGGGCCCGGGTCGGGGTCCAGACCCGGGCCGGCTACGCCGAGGGGATGCCGGTCCTGCGCGGCTGGTGAGCTGGCCCGCCCGCCCCGGGCTCAGGCGAAGATGCCCGCGATCTCCTCGACCGCTGCCTCGTCGAGCTGCTCCAGCGCCCGCAACGCCTGCATGTTCTCCGTGACCTGCTCGACCCGGGACGCGCCGGTGATCACCGTGGAGACGTTGGGGTTGGCAGCGGTCCAGGCGATCGCCAGCTGCGCCATCGTGACGCCGAAGTCGCCCTCCGCGACCTCCTTGAACCGCCGCAGCTGGGCGTTGTAGCGCCCGTCGGTCAGCCGCTTGGCCATCCACTCATAGCCCTCGAGGGCGGCCCGGCTGTCCTCGGGGACACCGTCGAGGTACTTGCCCGTCAGCAACCCGGCGGCCAGCGGTGACCAGATGGTGGTCCCGAGCCCGATGTCGGTGTACAGCCGCGCGTACTCCTTCTCGAC
>SLQK01000262.1 GCA_007131525.1 Nitriliruptoraceae bacterium
AGTAGTTCACGACGTACAGCGAGCGGCCGTCGGCGGCGATGTCCATGCTGCGGGGCGCCTGGCCCGTGGTGATCTTGGTGACCTCCTCGGTGGCGAGGTCGATCCGGGCCACCACCCCCTCGCCGTTGAGCGTCGCGTAGAGCGTGTCGCCGTCGGGGGAGAGGACGAGGTGGCGGGGCGAGCGGCCGATGCCGGCCAGGCGGTCGAGGGAGCGGTCCTCGAGGTCCAGCACCAGGATGTCGAAGGTGCCCATCAGCGCGAGGTACGCGGTGCTCGAGTCCGGGCTGACGGCGATGCCCCGGGGGTAGCGGCCGAGGTCGACACGCTCCACCTCGGTGCCGGTGGCGACGTCGATGATGCTCAGGTCGTAGCTGCACCAGTTGGTCACCAGCACCGTGGCCCCATCGGGGGTGACCGCCACGTACTTCGGCACCGAGCCGACGGGGATGACCTGGTCGATGGCGAGGGCCTCGAGGTCGATGCGGTACAGGGTGCTGTCGTCGTAGCCGTCGGCGGGGCTGCAGGTGTCGGTCCCCGGGCGGTCGTACCCGGGGCCGTACATCGCGTAGTTCGACACGTAGGCGTAGCGGCCGTCGGGGGTGAAGGCGGCCTCGACGGGGGCGCCGCGGACCTCCGCATCGGGGCCGGCCAGCCCGAAGGAGCTCGGGTTCACCGTGTCGGCGATCGTGGCGAGGAGCTCGTGGTCGCGGTCGTAGACGGTGATGGTGTGGCGGTACATCATGTTCTGCGCCAGGAACAGCCCGCCGGGCGAGGCCACCACCGACTTCGGCGAGATGTCCCCCCGGATCTCGGTGTGGACCGACAACGTCCGGGTGTCGCTCGGGGGGCCGGCGGGCAGAGCTGGCTCGACCGGGTCGCCGGGCTCCCCGTCCTCCGCCGCCTCTCCCGCCTCCTCGTGCGGCCGCGCGCCGGGGACCTCGTCGTCGGGAGCGGCGGCGGGGTCAGGGGCGGGATCCGGGTCGGGCCCGTCGGCGGGTGCGGGTGGGGCCTCGGGTGCTGACGGCGGTTCGAAGCGCTCCTCGGTGTCCTCGGACCCGGACGGGCTGGCCGCGATCACCGGCGCGGCGGTACCGCTGCCGACCATGGCGATGGCACCACCGACGAGCGCGACCGCGAGGGCGGTCAACAGCACGGAGAGCGTCAGCGCGCGGGAGCGACGCCGCATCGGAGGACCCCCGTCGGGTGCGCCCGGACCCGGACGGCCCGGTCGAGCGGATCGCGGGAGGGTACGGCGCGGCGCGTGGGACCGGGTGGAACCGGCCCCTGGTCGTCAGTGCAACCTGAGCAGCGGCAGACGGGAGGGGCGCGGTTGCCCGTCCTGATCGCGGCCGTCGGGGCCGTACCGATCCTGGGTATCCCGGTGCAGCCCGGCCCGGTTGAACCCGTGGCGGTCGTAGCCGTCCGGGCCGTACTCGACCGGCTCGTCGCGGTTGCCGTCGCGGTGGTGGTCGCGGGAGGTCGTCAGGCGCATCGCACCCTCGCTGGTCCGGGATGCGGCATCGTCCGTCACCGTGGCCTGCACGTCAACCATCCTGCCCGGGCCATGCTGCGGTGGTCATCCGGACAACGCACGGTCGAGGTCGTGCTGGAGATCGGCGAGGTCCTCGAGTCCGACCGAGATCCGGATGACGCCGTCCCCGACGCCCATCTGGGCCCGCACCTCGGGCCCGATCCGGTGATGGGTGGTGGTCGCGGGGTGTGTCGCGAGGGTCTTCGCATCGCCGAGGTTGTTGGAGATGTCGATGATCTCGAGGGCGTCGAGCACGGTGAAGGCCCGCTCGGTGCCGCCCGGGACCCAGAAGGTCACGATCGATCCACCACCCGACATCTGCCGGCGCGCCAGGTCATGCTGTGGGTGCGAGGCCAGCAGCGGGTAGCGCACACCCTCCACCCGCGGGTGGGTCTCCAGCCACCTCGCCAGCTTGAGCGCGGTGGCCGTCTGGTGCTCGACCCGCAGCCGGACGGTCTCCAGGCTCTTGAGCACCACCCAGGCGTTGAAGGGGCTCATGGTCGGACCGGTGTGCTGCAGCAGCGGCTTGAGCTCCTCCTCCATGAAGCTCGCCGGTCCGAGGATCGCCCCACCGAGGGTGCGGCCGTGGCCGTCGAGGTGCTTGGTCGTGGAGTAGACGACCACGTCCGCGCCGAGCTCCAGGGGGTGCTGCAGGACGGGTGTGGCGAAGATGTTGTCGACGATGACCCTGGCCCCCGCGGCGTGGGCGAGCTCGCTGACCGCCGCGATGTCGACCAGCTCCTGCATCGGGTTGGACGGGGTCTCGAAGAACACCGCCCGGGCCGGCCGGGACAGGGCCGCTTCCCAGGCACCGAGGTCGGTGCCGTCCACCAGCTCGGTCTGGATCGCCCACCGCGGCAGGATCTGGTCCAGCACCTGGAAGCAGGAGCCGAACAGGGCCCGGGCGGCGACGACCCGGTCGCCTGCCCGCAGGGTGGCGGCGAGCGCGTTGAACACCGCCGACATGCCGCTGGCCGTGGCCCAGGCCGCCTCCGCACCCTCCAGGCGACGCAGCCGCTCCTCGAGCATGGCCACCGTCGGGTTGCGCAGCCGGCTGTACATGTAGCGGTCCTGCTCGCCGGCGAAGGCGGCAGCCGCCTCGGCGGCCGAGCCGTAGACGAACCCGGAGGTCAGGAACAGGGCCTCCGAGGTCTCCTCGAACCCGCTGCGGACCGTCCCGCCGCGCACCGCGAGGGTGTCGGGTCGCCAGTCAGCCGACGGGTCGACCCCCTGGGCAGCGCCCTCGGACATCGCGGTTCCTGACGGCGGGGTGATCGGTCCCGGCAGCGTAACGGCCGTCAGGGCAGGGACCCCGAGGTGGCGTCAGGGACGGGCGTAGCCGACGGGGTTCCGGGCCGACAGGCTCGCGGTGCGCACGGGGATGCCGGTGCGCGACGCCTCGACGATCGTGTCGCCGCCGATGTACATCGCGACGTGGCTGATCGGCGAGTTGTAGAACACGAGGTCGCCCGGTTGCAGCTGCGCACGGGTGACCTTGCGGAGCCCCGCGAACTGCGCCCCGGAGGTGCGTGGGATGGTGACCCCCGCGGCCCGCCAGGCGAAGGAGGTCAGGCCCGAACAGTCGAAGGCGTTCGGACCCGTCGCACCCCAGCGGTAGGGCTTCCCGACCTGCGCCAGGGCCGTCGCCACCGCCACGTCCGCCGACCTGCGCGTGGAGGGGGCCGGCGCTGGTGCCGGGGCGGGAGCGCTGGAGTTCGACGAGCTCTGGTTGGAGTTGTTGGTCGAGGTGCTGGCGGGCCGCGCCGCAGCTGCAGCCTGCTCCCGCTCGCGCTGCGCCTGCCGTTCGGCCTCCGCGCGCCGGCGCTCCTCGGCCTCACGGGCGGCGCGGCGCTCGGCCTCCAGGCGGCGGCGCTCCTCCTCGATGCGCTCCTGCTCGGCGGTGACGGCCTGCCGGGCGGCGGCCACCGCCGCCTCGTCCGACTCCAGCAGCGTTCGTTGCTCGCTGGCCTGGCGGCGGACGCCGGCCAGGGTCGCCTCGAGCTCGGCCAGCTCCTCGGCCCGGTCCTCGTAGAGCTGCTCGACGGCCAGCAGCTGCGCCTCGACCTCCTCAGCCAGTGCCGTCGCTGCGGCCTCCTGGACGACCAGCCGAGCCTCGAGTGCCTCGGCCCGGTCGGTCGCGGCACCCAGTCGCTCGATGCTGACCTGATCGGCGCTGATGATCTGGCGCAGCGATGAGGACCGGAACCCGATGTCGGCGGGGCTGCTGGCACCGACCACGATCGCGAACTCGAGCGAGGGCCCCATCTTGTGCAGCCGGCGCGCGTGGTCGGCCACAGCGGCGTTGAGGACGGCGATCTCCGCTTCGAGCTCCGCGAGCTCCTCCAGGGTCGCCTCGAGATCGGCCTGGACCTCCTCGAGCGCGACCACGGCCTCGTTGTAGCGCTCGACCGCCAGGCTGAGCTCGGCCTCGATCTCCTCCAGTCGGGCCTGCGCGGCGGCCTGCTCGTCGCTGAGCCGGCTCTCCCGGGCGTCGAGCGCGCCGAGGTCCGAGCGGCGTTCCGTGACCTGCTCCTCGAGCTGTCGCAGCTCCCGTTGGAGCTGCTGGAGCCGGCTGGTGTCCGGTTCCGCGCTGGCCATCGGTGCCACCAGCGTCGCCGTGAGGGCGATCACCAGGAGGATGGGGATGCTGCGTCGCGTGCGGCTCACGTCACCTCGTCGTACGGCCCGAGCGTCGATGGCCCCGGGGCAGGCTCAGTCGAGGGGGGAACCTAGCGTGGCGACCGCGCGTCGTCCCAGCACGCGGTGGTGGTCGCGCGACTCGGGCACACCGATGGGCGCGGCCACCGTCCGCCGGACGTCGAGGTGGCAAGGAGGTGTCGGACCCGGCACGTAAGCTGCGCTCATGGGATCCGTCGTACGCTTCCGGGAAGGGCTGGTGCTCGGTCCCCTGCGCGCGGAGTTCGATCCCGAGGAGTCGCTCCTGGCCTGGACGCACGCGAAGGTGCCTGGTGTGCGGGCGCCGGCGGTGCTGGTGGTCACTGACCAGCGCTGCCTGCTCCACATCGCCAGCCCCACCGTGGCGGACACCCACACCCAGCTCGGCTCCCTGGTGCGCTTCGACCTCGACCGGGCGACCCCGGAGACCGTCGGCGTCCGCCTGAACGGTCACGGCGAGGAGGTCGTGGCTGAGCTGTCGCTGACGACCCGGGCCCGCTCCCGCGCCGCCGGGCGCGTGCTGTCGGCGCTGGTGCGCCAGAACGTCGGTGCCCCGGCCACCTTCGATCCCAGCAAGACCTCGCCGCTGCCACCGGTCCCCAGAGGTGTCAAGGACCATGCCCGACGGGTGTGGGTGACCGTGGTCGGGGTGCTGGTGCTGGTGCTCAGTCTGGCCTTCGCCTCCCCCTTCCTGCCCGGCCCGGGTGCGCTGACAGCCGTCGCCGGGATCGCCATCCTGGCGCGGGAGTACGAGTGGGCCCGCGACCTCCACGTGTGGGCGAACCGTCAGGCCGAGCGCTTCGTCGCCTGGGCCCGCGCCTTGTGGTCGCGGAGGTCCCGTGAGGACACCCACCTGCGGTCGGCCGACGGGCAGCACGGGGGTTCCGACGGCTCCGGCGGTGGCTCTGGCGGTGGTCCTGGAGCCAGCTCCGGCGGCGACTCCGGAGCCAGCTCCGGCGGTGGCCCCGATGAGAGCTACGAGCGGGCGGGCTGATCGCGCACCGTCACGCCGGCGGGGGCGCCAGCACGTCCAGCCCGGCGTGTCGCAGCAGCAGCACCGTGGCCGCCAGCGGCAGGCCGATCACGTTGGTGTCGCTGCCGTCGAGGTGGTCGACGAGCGCCGCCCCCGCGCCCTGCAGCGCGTAGGCCCCGGCCTTGTCCCGCGGCTCCCCGGTCGCCAGGTACCAGGCCACCTCGCGGTCGGTGAGCACACGGAACCGCACCCGGGTCGTGACGGTCGTGGCGAGCCGCTGCTGCCCCCGATGCACCGCCAGCGCCGTGAGGACCTCGTGCGTCCGCCCCGACAGCCGCCGCAGCATGCCCGCCGCCTCGGTGTCGTCGCGGGGCTTGCCCAGCGACTCGCCGTCGAGGACGACGGTGGTGTCGGCCGCCAGCACGACCACCTCGTCGGTGGGTGGCTGCTGCACGGCCCGGGCCTTCGCCTCGGCCAGGCGGACCACGAGGTCGAGGGGCACCTCGCCGACCAGCGGGGTCTCGTCGACCTCAGCGGGACGGATCTCGGGGGTGCAACCGAGCCGGGCCAACAGCTCCGCGCGCCGAGGACTGCCGGAGGCGAGCACCAACCGGGGCTCAGCCACCCGACACCACCGCCCCGTCGGGCGAGCGGTTCGTGCCGTGGTGCCGGGTCACCAGCCATCCGGCCGGCAGGATCACCCGCTTGGGGCGGGTGGTGTGGCCCCGGGGCTGCCGTCGGACCGACTCATCGAAGGCGAGGTCGCGGTCGAGGTCGGCCAGGAGCGGCTCGAGCTCCGTCAGGCTGCTGACCTGGTTGAGGGCGCGCCGCAGGGGCTTTCCCAGGGGGAAGCCCTGGAGGTACCAGCCGGTGTGCTTGCGCAGCTCCCGCAAGCCCGTGTCGGCACCGAGGTGGTCGACCAGGAGCCTGGCGTGCTCGAGGAGCAGGTCGGTGACCTCCCCGAGGGTCGGGGCCGGGGGGATGTCGAGGCCGGCGAAGGCCGCGGCCAGATCCCGGAACAGCCAGGGGCGGCCCAGGCAGCCACGGCCGACGACCACCCCGGCACAACCGGTCTCGGCCTGCATCCGCAGCGCGTCGGCGGCCTCCCAGATGTCCCCGTTGCCGAGGACGGGCACGGTCAGGGTGTCGACCAGCCGGGCGATGTGCTCCCAGGCGGCCGGCGGGCCGTAGCGGTCCTCGGCCGTCCGGGCGTGGAGCGCGACGGCCGCGACACCGAGGTCCTCGGCGATCCGGCCCGCCTCGAGGTAGGTCAGGTGTGCCGCGTCGATCCCCAGCCGGAGCTTGACCGTGACGGGCACGTCACCGGCGGCTGCGACCGCCATGGCGACGATGTCGGCGTACAGGTCGGTGCGCCACGGCAGGGCCGCGCCGCCGCCGTGGCGTGTCACCTTCGGCGCGGGGCAGCCGAAGTTCAGATCGATGTGGTCCACCGGTGGACGGCCGCTGTCGGACGCCGGCGCCACCAGGGAGCGGACCGCTGCCGCGGTGTCCGCGGGGTCGGTGCCGTAGAGCTGGATCGAACGTGGCGTCTCGTCAGGCCCGAAGGCCGCCTTGAGCTGCGACCGGGCGTCGCCCTCGAGCAGTCCCCGGGCGCCCACCATCTCCGAGACGTAGAGCCCGCCCCCATGCCGGCGGCACAGCGCCCGGAACGCCACGTTGGTCACCCCGGCCATCGGCGCGAGCACCACCGGGGGCCACACCTCGAGCCGCCCCAGGGTCAGCCCGGGACGGTGGGTCGGCGCGGCGGTGGTCGGCATGGCCCGGGACGCTACCGGGGATCGGGCACCCACCGCGGCCGGCGAGGTGGCACCCTGGGTGGCGGTGAGCGGCGACGACGGTGCGGGAGGCGACGGGTGACAGGGTTCGAGGTGGGGATCCCGATGGTGACGATCCCGCTGGTGACGGCGCTCGCGCTGGTGGCGCTGGCGCTGCGCCTCCGTGACCCCGCACGCCGCACCCCGGTGGCCGCGGTCGTCGAGGTCGTGTCGGTGACGCTCGGCGCGGCGCTGCTCGTCGAGCTCGTGCTGGCCGGTGACGGCTGGGCC
>SLQK01000261.1 GCA_007131525.1 Nitriliruptoraceae bacterium
CCGGCGGCAAGCGCATCCACGAGCTCAGGCCCGACATCGACTGGGACAAGGGTCGGGCGATCGAGATGCTGCTCGCGGAGCTCCATGCCGAGGACCGCATCCCGATCTACGTCGGTGACGACCTCACCGACGAGGACGGCTTCCGAGCCGTGGTCGCCCGTGGTGGGGTCGCGGTCGTCGTCCGCGGCGAGGACGACGAGCGGCCCACCCTGGCCGACGCCGCCCTCGAGGCCCCCGCCGACACCGAGCGCTTCCTGACCGAGCTCGCCGAGCTGACGCAGCAGGCGGGAGCCGACCACGACGACGGCGGACGCAGATGAGCGTGTGGACCCTGACCTACGACGGCTACGACGCCGAGGCGCAGGGGTTGCGTGAGGCGCTCTGCACCCTCGGGAACGGGGTGCTGGGCACCCGCGGCGCGGTGCCGGAGGCCCGAGCGGACGATGTCCACTACCCGGGGACCTACCGGGCGGGCGTCTTCAACCGCCTCACGGACCGCATCGATGACGTGGCGATCACCAACGAGTCGATGGTGAACCTGCCGAACTGGCTGGTCCTTCTGTTCCGGGTGGACGACGGGCCGTGGTTCGCGCCCGACGCTGCAGACCTCGCCGGGTACCGCACCGAGCTCGACATGCGGCGCGGCATCCTCACCCGACATGTCAGCCTCGTGGTGGACGGTGACCGCCGTTTGCGCGTGACCCAACGCCGGCTCGTCCACCTCGGCGATCCGCGGCTGGCCGCTCTGGAGAGCACCTTCCTCGCTGAGGGGTTCTCCGGCACGCTCACGGTGCGCTGCGGGATCGACACCGCGGTGCGAAACCGGGGGGTCGAGCGCTACCGCGATCTCTCCGACGAGCACCTCGACGTGCTGTCGACCGAGGAGGTCGACGAGCGGACCACCCTGGTGGTGGCCAGGACCAACCAGTCCCAGCTGCGGCTGGCCGAGGCGCAGCGCCTCAGGGTGCTGGACGAGGAGGGGGAGGAGCGCTCCGACACACCCCGTCGGTGGTTCGAGGAGGACGGGCTGGTCGGCCACGAGCTCGAGCTCCCCCTCGGCGAGGATCGGCCGGTCACGGTCGAGAAGGTGGTGGCGATCGTCGTCGGTGGCGACCCCGCCATCTCCGAGCCGGCGGAGACCGCGGTGCGCGCCACGGTCCACGCCGACGGCTTCGATGGGCTGCTCGCGAGCCACGTGGCCAAGTGGGACCAGCTCTGGGACCGGTTCGAGCTGCGGTTCGGCGAGAACGCGGCGGTCCAGAAGGTCCTGAACCTGCACACCTTCCACGCCCTGCAGACGATCTCGCACAACACCATCGACCGGGACGTCGGGGCGCCCGCACGGGGACTGCACGGCGAGGCCTACCGGGGCCACATCTTCTGGGACGAGGTGTTCATCCTCCCCTACCTGAACCTGCGGATGCCGGTCCTGACGAGGTCGTTGCTGCTCTACCGCCACCGACGGCTCGGCGAGGCGCGGGATCGGGCGGCCCGGGCCGGACACGCCGGAGCGACCTTCCCGTGGCAGAGCGGCTCCGATGGCCGTGAGGAGTCCCAGCAGCTGCACCTCAACCCGATCTCCGGGGAGTGGAAGCCGGACAACTCACGGTTGCAGCACCACATCAACCTCGCCGTGGCCTACAACGTCTGGCAGTACGTGGAGACGACCGCCGACCGGGAGTTCCTGCGCTACTACGGCCTGGAGCTGCTGGTCGAGGTGACACGGTTCTTCGCCAGCCTCGCCACCTACGACCGCATCGACGACCGGTACCACCTGCGGGGGGTGATGGGGCCGGACGAGTTCCACGACGGCTACCCCGACCGGGACGAGCCGGGCCTCGACGACAACGCCTACACCAACCTCATGGTGGTGTGGACGATCCAGCGGACCTTCGAGCTGCTGGAGCTGCTGCCCGATCACGTCCGCCACGACGTCGAGCGGGAGCTCGACCTCGGCCGCTCCGAGCTCGACCACTGGGAGGACCTGACACGCCGGATGTTCGTCCCCTTCCACGGCGATGGGATCATCAGCCAGTTCGCCGGCTACGAGGAGCTCGAGGAGCTCGACTGGGAGGACTACCGGCAGCGCTACGGGGACATCCAGCGCCTCGACCGCATCCTGCACGCCGAGGACGACACGCCCAACCGGTACAAGGTCGCCAAGCAGGCCGACACGTTGATGCTGTTCTACCTGCTGACCGCCGACGAGCTCGAGCGCATGCTGCAGGGGCTGGGGTACGACTGGACGCCCGATCGCATCCCCGACACGATCGAGTACTACCGGGCGCGGACGTCCCACGGCTCCACCCTCAGCGCGCTCGCGCACAGCTGGCTGCACGCCCGCTCGGACCGGCGCCGGTCCTGGGCCCTGTTCGAGCAGGCCCTGCGCAGCGACATCGACGACATCCAGGGCGGCACCACCCAGGAGGGGATCCACCTCGGTGCCATGACGGGGACCCTGGACCTGGTGCAGCGCGGCTACACCGGATTGGCCGTCGAGGAGGACGTGCTCCGCTTCGAGCCGACGCTGCCCGAGGAGGTCGAGGAGCTGACCTTCCCGCTCCACTACCGGGGACACCAGCTCCGGGTCCAGCTCGACCACGACGGTCTGCGGGTCAGCGCGGCGCCGTCGGACCTGCCAGCCGTCACGATCGGCTTCGATGACCGGCGCGAGGTGCTCCGCAGCGGTGAGACGCTGACCTTCGCGATGGATGGGGTCGGAGGTCCCACGTCGTCGTGAGGTGCCCTGGTCACGTCCGGTGGGCGACCTCGCGGACCTCGGCGAGCAGCGCGTCGACGGCTGCAGCGTCGTCGGCCTCCACGTTGAGCCGCAGCACCGCCTCGGTGTTGCTCGGACGCAGGCTGAACCAGCCCTCGCCGGTGTCGATCAGCAGCCCGTCCTCCTCGTCGACGGGTCCCCGTCCGGCGAAGTGCGCGCGGACACGGTCCACCGCGGCTGCGGTGTCGGCCACCTCGACGTCGTGCTCTCCCGACGCGGCGTACCGGTCGTAGGGGGCCACCACCTCGGACAGCGGGCGGCCGGCCTCGGCGACCGCCTCGAGCAGGACGAGCGCCGCGATCACCCCCGAGTCGGCCCGGTGGTTGTCGCGGAAGTAGTGGTGCCCCGAGTGCTCCACGGCGTAGATCGCCCCCGTCTGGGCCATCCGCTCCTTGATGAAGGAGTGGCCGACCCGGGTGCGCACGGCGACCCCGCCGGCGGCCTCGATGGTCTCGGGCACGGTGCGCGAGCAGACCAGGTTGTAGAGCACGGTCGCGCCGGGGTCGCGCTGGAGCAGCCGGTCGGCGACCACCGCGCCGATCAGCGACGACGGGACGACCCGGCCGTTCTCGTCGACGGCGAAGACCCGGTCGGCGTCGCCGTCGAAGGCCAGGCCCAGCGCGTGGCCGCCCGCGCGGACCGCAGCCTGCAGGTCGCGCAGGTTCGCCGCGTCCAGCGGGTTGGCGGGATGGTTCGGGAAGCTGCCGTCGAGCTCGAAGAACAGGGGCTCGGTCACGATCGGGGTGCCGGCGACCACCGCCGGCCACACGTACCCCGCCATGCCGTTGCCCGCGTCCACGGCCACCGAGACCTCGGTGAGGACATCGAGGTCGACGAAGCTGCGGACGTGGGCCGCGAAGCGCTCCAGGAGATCGAGGTGGCTGCGGGTGCCGCGTGACGAGGTTGGCTCCGCGTCCGGGGCTGAGCCGGCGGCCAGCACCTCAGCGGCCACGTCGCGCACGGCCCCGAGCCCGCTGGCGATCGAGACCGGGACGGCGCCGGCGCGGGTCAGCTTCATGCCGTTGTAGCTGGCCGGGTTGTGGCTGGCGGTGAACATCGCCGACGGCAACCCGAGCTCACCCGAGGCGTAGGTGACCAGGTCGGTCGAGGCGAGACCGACGTCGATGACGTCGTGGCCCTGTGAGGTGACGCCATCGACGAAGGCGTCGAGGAGCCAGGGGGAGGACAGCCGCATGTCCCGGCCCACCACCACCGCCTGCCCGTCATCGGCCAGCACCGAGGCCACCGCCACGCCCAAGGCCCGGGCCACCTCGGCGTCCAGTTCGACGTCGACCAGTCCGCGGACGTCGTAGGCCTTGACGATGCGGTCGAGGACGTGAGGTCCGGGTGGTGGCACAGGGGGCTCCTCCGCGGGATGCGGTCGCGAACTCTACCGGTGGCGCAGGGCTCCTAGCATGGCATCCTGGGGCGGTGCGTTCGTCCGCTGGCGGTGGCAGTGGACCGTTCGGTCGCGTTGGGACACGAGCAGGGAGAGGCAGCGTGGGTGACGTCCGGGAGGCGATGATCGTGGCTGGGGGAGCCGGCACGCGACTGCGCCCACTGACCGATACGACCCCGAAGCCGCTGCTGCCCTTCTGCGGCGAGCCCTTCCTCGCCGGCGTGCTGGTCCGGCTGGCGGCGGCGGGGGTGCGCCGCGTCTGGCTGGTCGTCGGCTCGGACCCGTCCCCCTTCCGCGTCCTGGAGCCCGTCGCCCGCGCCCATGGCATGCGGTTGGAGGCCGTCCCCGAGCCGGAGCCGCTCGACACGGCCGGGGGTGTGCGGTCGGTGATCGAACGCTGCGCGGGCAGCGTGTTCGTGCTGAACGGCGACGTGCTCACCGATGTCGACTTCGGCGCGGTCGGTCGCAGCCACGTCGCAGCCGGTGCGGATGCCACGCTGGTCCTCACCCGGGTCGAGGACACCTCCACCTTCGGGGTGTGCGTGCTCGACGGCGAGCGGATCACGGGGTTCGTCGAGAAGCCACCCCCGGGGACGCTGCCCGGGCAGGATGCGGTGAACGCCGGGACCTACGTGCTGGAGCCGGCGGCGCTGGCGCGGTTCCCGGTCGGTCGGCTGTCCTTCGAGCGCCGGGTGTTCCCGGACCTGGTGGCCGCAGGCGCGCTGGTCCGCGGTGTGGTCAGCGACGCCGCGTGGGCGGACCTCGGCACCCCCGAGCGCTACCTGGAGGGCCATCGGCTCGCCCTGTCCGGGGCCCTCACCTGGCCGACGCTAGCGGCGCTGCCCGCGGACGAGGACGGCGTCCACCGAGGTGCTGATGTCGAGGTGGCGCCCGGCGCGAGCGTGCTGGGGCCGGCCCTCCTCGCGGCGGGCGTGACGATCAGCGACGGCGCGCAGGTCGGACCGGACGTCGTGCTCGGTCCTGGGTGTCGGATCGCTGCCGGCGCCACCGTGACCGACAGCGTCCTGGGGGCCGGCACCGTGGTCGGCGAGGGGGCGAGGGTGGACGGGTTGGTCACCGGCGCAGCTGCTGAGGTCGCGGCCGCCGCCGTCGTCACCGGCCCGGCGGTGCTCGGTGACGGTGCCCTCGCGCCGGCCGGGGCCCCGCTCGAGGCCGGGACACGGATCCCTGCGCCCTGAGCGCGGCACGGCCGGCTGCCGGGGACGACGGCGTCGGTCAGTCGAGGGGTGCCGGGGGTGGGCCGAGGATCTGGATGCCGTGCTCGCCGCAGACCTCGGCGACATGACCCGGATCGATCGGGCCCGGCTCGGGCAGCGTGGGCGATGGGGTCGGGACCCCGAGGGCCGTGACCATCAGGTCGAACCTCGGCGCCTGCGCCCGTGAGCCGGTGACGCAGACGAAGGTGGCGGTCTCGGAGTGCACCTGGAAGGTGTGGGGGATGCCGTGGGGGAGGAAGGCGATCCCGCCCTCACCCGTGAGCAGGCGGTCGTCGCCGCAGTGGAAGGCGACCTCGCCGGACAGGACCACGAAGAGCTCGTCCTCGTCGTCGTGGCGGTGCAGCGGGGGCCCGAGCCCTCGGGGCGCGGCGAACTCGACGACGCTGAGGGCTCCGTCCGCACCGCCGCGGACCTTGACGGTCGCGAGGTGGTTCAGGAAGTGGAGGTGCTGTCCCGAGCCGGGTGCGATGACCTCTGGGCCTCGGGCGGGGGTGGTGGTCGTGGACATGGGCGGAAGGCTGCCCGGCACCCCTTCAGGGAACCTTCCGACCCCGCCGCGGCTCGAGGTGGTCGACGCGCCGGGGACCGGGGCCCGGCGGTGGACCTGTCAGGGGGCCTCGAGCTCGGCCATGGCCGAGCGGTAGGCGTGGCGGGCCCGCTCGGCCTCGCTGGCTGCTCCTGCCCGGTCCAGCGCGGTGATGAGGAGCCGGTGCGCGTCCTCGTCGTAGCTGTCGATGTCGCGGAGGCGGTGCGCCAGCTGGACGGCCTGCGCCGGCCGGCCGCGGTCCAGCAGCCGCTGCGCCTCACGTCGGGCGCTCGGCACGAAGCGTGCCTGCGCCTCCGCTCGGGCGCCCTCGGTCCATGGCTCGTAGACGTCGTCGGGGAGGAACACCCCCGGGTAGGCGGCGACGATGGCCGCGTCGTCGGTGGCTCGGAGCAGGGCTTCGAGGTCGGTGTCGACCTCCTGCAGGTCGAGGCGCACGCTCTGCCGGTCCGCGATGACCCCGCCGCGCAGGATCCGACGGACCCCGGAGAGCTGGACCGACAGCCGGGCGCCGAGCCGGGTGCGGTCGGTCTCGTCCGGCCACAGCAGGTCGAACAGCTCGTCCCGGGTGACGGGCCACCCGCGGGCGGCGACGAGCCGCTTGCACAGCTGCCGGGCGCGGCGCGAGCCCCACTCGGACGTCGGCACCTCCCGTCCGTCGACGGTCACGGCGAAACGCCCGAGCGTGGTGATCCGCACCGTCGGCGGCCGGTCGGCGCTCACCGGGGCGGAGCGCACCGTCCCGGTCACGAATCGCTCGAACTCGTCCATCCACCCATCGACGTCGCCTGAGTAGGAGAAGTGGTCCAGGCCCGGTTGCTCGAGGAGCCGGGCGTTGGGGAGCAGCGCGACCAGCTCCCGCGCCCGCTCGACGGGGATGACCCGGTCCTCCGTGCGGTGGATCACCAGCACGGGGTGACGGATCGTGGGAGCGAGCTCACGCACGTCGGCCGTGAAGCTGAGCTCCAGCAGCTCGAGCAGCGAGTCCTGGCTCGCGGCGTAGCGCTCGTAGCGGCGGTGCCAGGCGGCGAAGGTCGGGTCCTGGGCGCTGAGGGTCGGCGCCATGCGCGTCGCGACCGGTGACGCCTCGGTGCCCCACTTGGCGGCGTAGGCCACGGCCCCCTCCCGACGTGCGGCCAGCTGGTCGGCGGGCAGGTCGGGCGCGAGCAGGGTCGCGCCGGTGCCGAACAGGATCAGGCTGTCCACCCGCTCCGGGTAGGTGGCCGCGAACAGCAGGCTCATCGGGCCACCCTCGGAGTTGCCGAAC
>SLQK01000307.1 GCA_007131525.1 Nitriliruptoraceae bacterium
CTCGCCCTTCCACGGACACCGCGTGCGGGTGTCGCTCTCCCGAAGGAGCGCACGGTCGACGCTGTCGGGAGGGAAGTAGTGGTTGCCTTCGACGACGACGGTGTCGTCGGAGCGGGCGATGACGTGACCGTTCCAGGTCGCGGTAGGCATGTCGGGGCTCCTCGATCGGGGGAGGGCACCACCTGCGGGTGGCATCGAGCTACGGATGTCGGGGTGAGCCCGGACGGGCCAGGACCGCCGGGATCCGCCTCCCGCTCACGCCCTCCGGCTCACGCCCTCCGTCTCCGGCCCACTGCGGGCGGCCTCGCTCGGCGGAGGTCCATCTCGCCCGAACCGGGTGATGACGCCGGGGTTGGCGTGCGGCACCCTGCTGCGGCGCCGACGCGGCCGAGCCGCGTGGCGACAGGAGACGTGATGAGCGGCCAGGGTCCGGACAAGGAGCGCTTCATCGACGGGTCGGTGACCGCTGGTGATCGCACCATCAGCATCAAGCTGATCATCGGGGTGCTGATCCTGATCGGCGTGGCCTTCTTCGTCTTCCAGAACACCCAGGAGGTCGCCCTCACCTGGCTGTTCTTCCAGTTCACCATGTCGCTGTGGCTGCTGACGCTGATCCTGTTCGGTCTGGGGATCCTGATGGGGTGGGCGCTGCACCTGCGGCGCTCGAAGCGACGCGGGCGGTGAGCGTCCCGGCCCCGTGGGCTCGCAGCGCGCGAGGGGCTCGCAGCGCGCGAGAGGCTCGACACTGAGCTCGGTCAGGCCGTCGCGGCGGCGAGCAACCCGAGCGAGTTCGTGGCCCAGTGCGCCAGCACCGGGGCCAGCAGGCTGCCGGACCGCCAGCGCAGCCACGTGAAGGCGAGCCCGGCCACGGTCGTGATCAGCACGCCGCCGACGATCGCGGCCAGCCCCGACGGCGAGGTCGCGGCGATGCCGTTGAGGTCCAGGCTTACGGCCGTGGGCGCGATGTGCCACAGGCCGAAGACGACGCTGCTGGTGAGTACCGCCACCTTGGGGGAACAGCAGCGCAGGAGGACGGCCAGGAGCACCCCGCGGAACGCGACCTCCTCGAACAGTGCGGTGCCCAGCGGGATCCTGACGAGCATCGCGGCGGCCAGCGCCGGGCCGTCGAGCTGGGCTCGTTCGTCGGCCAGCAGGGACGGCACCAACGGGAGCGCCTCCGCGAGCGCGACGCCGACCCAGAGCACGACCGCGATGACCGCCACGGCCCCCGCACCCCAGCGCAGGCCGTCGCCGACGCGCTGGCGAGTGAGGCCCAGCGCTGCCGCTGAGAGGCCGGCGCGCCGTGCGG
Source organism: Nitriliruptoraceae bacterium (assembly GCA_007131525.1). Lineage (GTDB taxonomy): Bacteria > Actinomycetota > Nitriliruptoria > Nitriliruptorales > Nitriliruptoraceae > T1Sed10-7. Next base: position 1,310 of record SLQK01000307.1, read on the forward strand.
CGATGAGCAGGCCCGCGGTCAGGAGCAGGTTCCTGACGGTGTAGGCGGTGTCGCCGATCACCAGGTTCGCGATCAGGCTCCAGGCGATCAGCCCAGCGCTGAGCGCGAGCGCCGCCTGTGGGCAGGGCCGTCCGCGGAGGCCCGGTCCCGGCATCGATGCGCTGGTGTCCCCCATCACCGCCTCAGCTCGACGTGGGCCCTTCCGGTCGGCGTCGTCAGCCGGTCGGCGGCGGCGAGCTGACCACCTCGTCGTGGGTCGCAGCCAGCTCCTCGGCCGCCTCGGGCGGGAGCGGCTCCACCACCGGCCGGGCCCGCCGCCGGCGGCGGGCCGGCACGAGATCGCGCATCGCCTCCAGCCGGCCGAAGCACAGCATGCGGTCGCCGGCCTCCAGCTCGCGGCTGCCCTTGGGGTTGGGGACGACCCGCGTCCCCCGGGTCAGCGTCAGCACCGTGATGTCGCGTTCGCGCAGTCCCGAGGTGGCGAGCGTCCGGCCCACCAGGTCCGAGCTGTCACCGATCTGCAGCTCCGCCACGCCGTAGCCGGTGCTGACCGTCAGTCGCTGCCGGACATCGAGCTCGGGGAAGGCCACCTGGTTGGCCACGTAGTCGATCACGGCCCCGGCGATGTCGAGCTCGCTGGCCGCCTCGATGCCTTCCAGGCCGGGTGAGGAGTTGACCTCCATCACCATCGGACCGTCGTTGCTCTCGAGCATGTCGACCCCGGCCACCTTCAGCCCCATGATCTGCGCCGACTGGACCGCCACCCGTTGGTACTCCTCGTCCAGCTCGACGGCCTCGATGGTGCCACCTCGGTGGATGTTGGAGCGGAACTCGTCACCCCGGGCGCTCCGCCGCATGGCGGCCACCACCCGGTCGCCGATCACGAAGGCCCGGATGTCGCGGCCCTTGCTCTCGGCGACGAAGCGCTGGATGAGCACGTTCTGCTTCGTGCTCTGCATCGTCTCGATGACGGCCTCTGCGACCTTGGTGTCGGGTGCGAGGATCACACCGATGCCCTGGGTGCCCTCCAGCAGCTTGATCACCACCGGCGCCCCACCCACGCTCTCGATGGCGGGGAGCACGTCGGCCCGGTCGCGGGCGAAGGTCGTGGCCGGGATGCCGATGTCGTGACGCGACAGGATCTGGATCGCCCGCAGCTTGTCCCGGGAGTTGGCGATGCCGGCAGCGGTGGTCGGGGTGTAGACGTCCATCTGCTCGAACTGTCGGACCACCGCCATCCCGAAGAAGGTGATGGACGCCCCGATCCGGGGCAGGATGGCGTCGTAGTCGGAGAGCGGCTTGCCCCGGTACTGCAGATCGGGCTCGTCGCCGGACAGGTCGATGGCGAACCGCAGGGTGTTCAGCACGCGGGCGGTGTGCCCGCGTTCGAGGGCTGCTGCCTTCAGGCGGCGTGTGCTGTAGCTGTTGGGTGCACGGGACAGGATGGCCAACTTCACGGAGGGTCCTCGATCGGTGCCGACGGGGTCGTCCCCCGCCCCTGACACGGTAACCCGGCGTCGCCTGCTGTCTCGCCGAGGTGGCCCGCTCGACACGGGCCCCGGATCCGGTGACGTGGACCCGGTGACGGGGGTCGGGGCACGCCGACCTTGCGCCACCGCGCATACCGCTCCATGATCGCGGGGAGTCCGCCCGCCGCCGGCGGGTCGTCACGGAGCGTTCGATGCCCACCACCGACGCCGCACCGGCCCCCACCGAGGTGCGTTTCCGCGCCGGAGGGCTGTCCCTGGCGGGTCACCTGTACCTGCCCGATGACCAGCAGGGGCAGGTCCCAGGCATCGTCCTCACCGGCCCACTCACCGGCGTCAAGGAGCAGGTCACGGGCACCTACGCCGCGGCGCTGGCGGACCAGGGCTTCGCGGCGCTCGCCTTCGACCATCGCAACTTCGGTGCGAGCGACGGCGAGCCGCGGCAGCACGAGGACGCGGCGGGCAAGCGGCAGGACCTGGTGGCCGCCACCAGCTGGCTCGCCGACCACCCGGCCGTGGATCGCGACCGGCTGGCCGCCGTCGGCGTCTGCCTCGGGGCGAGCTACGCCCTCCTCCACGCGTGCTACGACCCGCGGATCCGGGCGCTCGGGCTGGTCGCGGGTGGCTACAACGAGGCCGCGGCGATGCGGGCCGGGATGGGACGTGACCGCTACCGGCAGGTCCTGCGCGAGGCTGCCGAGGCCGACGCCCGGGCCCAGGCCACGGGTGAGGTCGACTACCTCGCCGCCGTCTCGGCCGACGGCAGCGAGGCGATCATGGGCGGCGACGAGCCCTACGCCTACTACGGCACCGACCGCGCGCCCAGCCCCGGTTGGGTGAACCGGATCACGCGCACCACGATCAGGGAGCTCGTGACGCTGGACGCCGCGACCGCCATCGACCTGCTGGCCGACACCCCGACCGTGCTCGTGCACGGTCGCACCGACGCCTACTGCACCCCGGAGCAGGCCGCCTCGATCCACGCCCGTCTGCCGGGCCCGAAGGACATCCTGTGGCTCGACACGAGCAACCACATCGAGCTGTACGACGATCCGAGGTTCGTGCGGCCGGCCGTGGACCGGCTGACATCGTGGTTCCACCGGCACCTCGGGGCGGGGGCGTGACGATCGCACGGCCGCCCCTGGTACCGAGGCTGCAGCGGTTCGGGACCACCATCTTCTCCGAGATGACCGCGCTGGCGGTCGAGCACGGTGCGGTGAACCTCGGCCAGGGCTTCCCCGACGAGGATCCCCCCGCGGCCGTGGTCGCAGCCGCCCACCAGGCCCTCGACGCGGGGCACCACCAGTACGCCCCGGGCCCGGGCATCCCGGAGCTGCGCGCCGCCATCGCCAGCCACCAGCGGGCGTGGTACGGGCTCGCCGTCGACCCCGACACCGAGGTGACCGTGACCTTCGGTGCGACCGAGGCCGTCGCTGCCACGCTGCTGGCGGTGTGCGAGGCGGGCGATGAGGTGCTCGTGCTCGAGCCCACCTACGACGCCTACACCGCGGTGATCACCATGGCTGGTGCCCGGGAGGTGCGGGTCCCCCTGACCCCGCCCCCGACGGGCCCCGAGGGCGAGCGCACCGCCTGGCAGCTCGACCTGGACCGGCTCGCTGCCGCGATCACCCCACGGAGCAGGCTGCTGCTGCTCAACTCGCCCCACAACCCCACCGGGCTGGTCCTCAAGGCCGATGAGCTCGACGCGATCGCGCAGCTGTGCGTGGACCACGACCTGATCGCGGTCACCGACGAGGTCTACGAGCACCTCGTCTACGACGGGGCGCACCTGCCGCTGGCGACCCGACCGGGCATGGCCGAGCGCACGGTGACCATCTCCAGCGCCGGCAAGACCTTCTCGTGTACCGGCTGGAAGATCGGCTGGGCGTGCGCACCGCCGCCCCTGACCGCCGCGGTGCGCACCACGAAGCAGTTCCTCTCCTTCGCCGGCGGGACGCCGCTCCAGCACGCCGTCGTCGCGGCCCTCGGCCTGCCACGGGCCGAGCTGACCGCCGTCGGCGAGGTGCACCGGCGCCGTCGCGACCTGCTGACCGACGGCCTGCTGGCTGCCGGCGTGCCGACCACACGGGCGGCGGGGACCTACTTCGTGACCGCTGACGTGGCGGCGATCGGCTGGGAGGACGGTGCTGCCTTCTGCCGGTGGGCGCCGGCTGCGCTGGGGGTGGCCGCCGTGCCGGTCTCCGCCTTCGTGGAGGACCCGGCGCCGGTCGCATCGCTGGTGCGGTTCGCCTTCTGCAAGCCGGACGAGGTGCTCGACGAGGGGGTCCGCCGCCTCGGTGCCGCTCGGCTCTGGTCCCCGAGGTGACGCGGCGTTACCGTGAAGGGCCCCGACGAGGGGCCGTCCCGTGGGCGTCGCCTTCCAGGCCATCGCCGTCGACTACGACGGCACGCTGACCGACGCGGATCGACCCGACGCCGAGGTCGTGGCTGCGATCCGTGAGCAGCGGGCGCGGGGTGTGGTCGTGGTGCTCGTGACCGGCCGCATCCTGTCGGAGCTGCGCTCGGTGTTCCCGAGCGTCGAGGAGGAGTTCGACGCCATCGTCGCCGAGAACGGCGCGGTCCTGGTCGACGCGGACGGGGTGCAGGATCTGGCGTCGGAGGTGGATCCGGCGCTGGCCCGGGAGCTCACCCACCGGGACATCCCGGTCCGCCAGGGGCGGGTGCTGCTGGCCTCGGCGGGCGCCCATGCGGGTGCGGTGGTCGAGGAGATCGTCCGGCTCGGTCTGGGCTGCCAGCTCGTCCACAACCGGGCGGAGCTGATGGTGCTGCCCAACGGGGTGACCAAGGGCACCGGGCTCATGCAGGCGCTCGGCAACCTCGGCATCTCCCGTCACTCCACCCTGGCGGTCGGTGACGCCGAGAACGATCACCACCTCCTCGAGGTCTGTGAGCTCGGGGTCGCGGTCGCCAACGCCGTCGATGCCCTCAAGCGCTCGGCCGACGTGGTGCTCGATCGGCCCGACGGCAAAGGGGTGGTCGAGCTGCTGCGGGGTCCGCTGCTGTCGGGGGAGGGGCGGGTCCCACCGGGCAACTGGGTGCTGACCCTCGGGCGTGACGACGACGGCAACGAGGTCCAGCTGCCGGCGTCCCAGATCAACCTGCTGGTCGTGGGGGCCAGCTGCTCCGGGAAGTCCTACCTGGTCGGGCTGCTGGTGGAGCAGCTGGCCAGGATGGACTACAGCGTCCTGGTCCTGGACCGCGAGGGTGATCACCGCCCGCTCACCCGGCGCCGCGGCATCCTCGGCGTCGGCGGCAGGGATCCGCTCCCGACGCCGACGCAGCTCGCCGAGCTGCTGCGGCACCGGTTCAGCAGCGTCGTGGTGGACCTGTCGCCTTTCGATGATCGGGCGCAGCGCGCCTACGTCGACGAGCTCGCCCCGGTGCTCCTGGCGCAGCGGGCTGTCACCGGGCTCCCGCACTGGCTGTTCTTCGAGGAGGCCCACGAGCTCCCGGTCGGTGAGGCCGCCTGGACCCACGTGCTGGCCGAGGGTGCCCACGGCTTCGGCTTCAGTTCCTACCGGCCCGACCAGCTGCCCGCAGCCGTGCCCGGTGCCGCCGAGTTCCTGCTCCTCACCGCGGGCGGCGCGCGGGGACGCGAGGGATCCCTGGGGTTCGCCGCCGAGGTCGCCGGGCTGCGGCCCGAGGAGCTCTCGGACCTGCTCGGTGACGAGCGTGGGCGCGCGGTGCTGCTCGACCTCACGGGTGACGCCGAACCGCGGGCGTTCGCGGTGCGGGAGCGCAGGTCGGGCCACGTCCGGCACTGGCACAAGTACATCGACGGTGAGCTCCCGGAGGCGCTGCGCTTCTACTTCGCCGATGGCCCGGTGGCCGCCAACGTCCGCCAGTTCCACCGTCACCTCGGCACCTGCAGCGTCGAGGTGCTCGAGCCCCACGGCCGGCGGCGCGATCTGTCGCGGTGGCTCCGCGAGGTCCTGCAGGACGAGGAGCTGGCTGGTGTCGTCAGCGATGCGGAGCAGGAGCTGCGCGCCGAGCGGTTGCGCGTGGAGGGGTTCCGGGACGCGGTGCGGACCGCCATCGAGGCCCAGTACCTGGAGTGAGCGCCACCCGTCAGCCGCCAGGTGCCACCCGTCAGCCGCCGCCCGCCCCGCCGATCTCGAGGGCCACCTCGCCCTCCACCACCTCGGCGTCGACGCCCCGATCCCGGTCGATGCGCACGTCGAGCCGGGTGGCACCGACGGGCAGCGCCCGCACCTCCAGGCTGCGGAAGGGCGGCGGCCACAGCGGGTCGAGGCGGAGGCTGCCACGCGGGAGGTCCGCGTGCAGGCCGAGGCAGGCCCGCAGGAGCAGCAGCGAGCCGGCGGCGGCCCAGGCCTGGGGACGGCACGAGGCGGGGTAGGGGACGGGTGCCGGCGCCTGCTCCCGTGTGAAGCCGCCGAACAGCTCCGGC
>SLQK01000266.1 GCA_007131525.1 Nitriliruptoraceae bacterium
GGGGTGGCCTCGGCCTCGATCATCAGGATCGCGACCTCACCGTCGTCCTCGACGCGCCCGGAGATGACCATGTTGAACACGGCCTCCTCCTCGAGCTCCTCGAAGGTCGGGAAGGCCACCCAGGACCCGTCACGCAGCAGGGCGTAGCGCACGGCGGCGACCGGGCCTGCGAAGGGCAGGCCGGACAGCATCGTGGACAACGACGAGCCGTTCATGGCGACCACGTCGTAGGGGTCGACCTGGGTCGTCTGGATGATGGTGTTGACGACCTGCACCTCGTTGCGCAGCCCCTCGGCGAAGGTGGGGCGCAGCGGGCGGTCGGTCAGGCGGCAGACCAGGATCGCGTTCTCGGAGGGGCGACCCTCGCGCTTGAAGAACGAGCCGGGGATGCGGCCGTTGGCGTACATCCGCTCCTCCACCTCGATCGTGAGGGGGAAGAAGGGCAGGAAGTCCTTCGCCTCCTTGGACGCGGTGGTGGTCGACAGCACCTTGGTGTCGCCGAGGCTGATGACGACGGCGCCACCGGCCTGGGCGGCCAGGGTGCCGGCTTCGAAGGTGATGCTGCGACCGTCGATGTCGACGGTGTGCTCGTGGATCCCGAGCTTGCCCACGTTGGGCCTCCTATGGGTGATGTGCCGCGCACGCGGTGTGCGGGCGGTGGGTCACCGACCTCCGGCTCATCAGTGGGGGCGGCTCGCCGGGTGGCGAGCCGTCTCCACTGACGACCGATGGGGTGACGGTGGTGCGCCGCCGCGACCGTGGTCGCCGCACGACGCGGGCCGGGGTCGCTGCCACGCGATCCCGGCCCTGGGGTTCAGCGACGGAGCTCCAGCTCCGCGATGAGCGCGCGGTAGCGCTCGATGTCCATCCTCTTCAGGTAGTTGAGCAGTCGACGTCGCTGGCCGACCAGCTTCAGCAGACCACGCCGCGAGTGGTGGTCCTGCTTGTGTTCCTTGAGGTGCTCCGTCAGGTGGCTGATGCGCTGCGTCAGCAGGGCGATCTGGACCTCAGGTGAGCCGGTGTCCCCGGGCTCGCGGGCGAAACGTTCGATGATGGCTTGCTTGTCGTTCGGCAGCGTGATCGCCACGGTGCTACTCCGTATCGTGGTCGGCCCTGCCGCGCCGGGTGGGGCGGTACTGCGCACCGCCACCGTGGGGTCCCGTCCCGGTGCCCGCCACGACGCGCGCACCGACAGCTCGCGACCGCCGCAACGTCCGGCCGGTGACCGGCGAGGCGGTGGTGCTCCAGGGATCCCGACACCCGAACGGGCACGGTGGGAACGACCCGGGGCCGGGTCGTCGGCGCCAGTGTGGCACAGGCCCGCGGGTGCGGCAAACAGCCGGCACCGGTGACCGCTCCCTCACCCGCCTGCCAGCAGCCCACGGGCGCGCGCCACGTCCGCCCCGATCTGGGCCACCAGCGCCTCGACACCGTCGAACCGCTGCTCCGAGCGGAGCCGATGCAGGAACCGGAACGCCAGCTGCTGCCCGTAGAGGTCCCGGTCCACGTCCAGCAGGTGCACCTCGACGGTGCGGGTCGTGCCGTCGAAGGTGGGCCTGAGGCCCACGTTGGTGACCGCCGGGACCCAGCTGCCATCCAGCAGCGCGTGGCCCGCGTAGACGCCCGTGGCGGGGACGACCAGGTCGGGATCGAGTGCGAGGTTCGCCGTCGGGAACCCGATGCCCCGCCCCCGGCCGTCGCCCCGGACGACGATCCCGCCGAGCTGGTAGGGGCGACCCAGCGCCACCGTCGCCCAGGCCAGGTCGCCGTCCTGCAGATGCTCGCGGATCGCGCTGGAGGAGATCCGGCGACCGTCCATCTCCAGCAGGGTGACGGCCTCGGGGGCGAACCCGTGCTGCTCCCCGAGCTCCAGCAGGGTCACGACGTCGCCGGCAGCCTTCGCCCCGAACCGGAAGTTGGTGCCGACCACGACCCTGACGGCGGCCAGGGACCCCGCCAGGACCTCGGCCACGAACGCCGCGGGGCTGGAGCTCGCCAGCTCGCGGGTGAAGGGCAGCACCAGCACCGTGTCGAGGCCGGCCGCTGCCAGGGTCGCGACCCGGTCCTCCAGGGTCTGCAGGCGCGGTGGCGCGGCGTCGGCCCGCAGCAGCACGGCCGGGTGGGGGTCGAAGGTGACGGCCACCGACCGGGCCCCGTTGCGCTCCGCGAGGGCGACCGCTCGGCGGAGCAGCACCTGGTGTCCCCGGTGGACGCCGTCGAAGTTGCCGATGGTGACCACCGAGGGCTCGTGGCCCACCGCCTCCAGGCCGCGCACGACGGCGGTCATCGGAGCTCCTCGGGCCGCGTCCACACCAGCTCGGGACGTGCCCGGGTCCCGGCGGCATCGTCGGCGACGATGGCCAGGAGCTGCTCGCCGCGCGCCCCGGCAGCCGGGCGCACCAGCGCCACCGGTCCGTCGTGACCGACCGCCGGGATCGAGCCGCCCTGGGAGAGGCGGCGGGCCACCTCGTCGTCGGTCACCTCGACCACGTCGAGGGTCCGCCGCACCGCGGTCGCCGCGTCCATCCCCCAGGCCAGGACGTCCTCGGGGCTGGCGGCCTCCAGCGCGTCGAGGGTGACGGCCTCATCGGCGGTGAAGGGCCCGTTGCCGATGCGGCGCAGCGACGCGAGACACCCGCCGACGCCGAGCGCTGCGCCGACGTCGTGGGCGATCGTGCGGACGTAGGTCCCGGCCGAGCAGGTCAGCAGCACGCTGACCTCGGCCACCGGCCCCGGGACGAACCCGTCCAGGACCAGCGAGGACACCTCGACCTGGCGGGGGGTGCGCTCCACGGTCTCCCCGCGCCGCGCGATGGTGTGGAGCCGTTCACCACCGACCTTCACCGCGGAGACCATGGGGGGGACCTGCTCGAAGGTGCCCTGGAACGCCGACAGCGCCTCGCAGACGGTGTGCTCGTCGAGGTGGCTGGCATCGACCCGGGCCAGCTCGAGCCCGGTGGTGTCCTGGCTGTCGGTCGTGATGCCCAGCTGGATCCGGGCGGCGTAGGTCTTCCAGCCGGCCTGCAGGAACCGCACGAGCTTGGTCGCCCTGCCGAGGCAGACCACGAGCACGCCGGTCGCGGCGGGATCCAGCGTGCCGGTGTGCCCCACCCGGGAGTGCCCGACGACCCGGCGGATGCGGGCGACGACGTCGTGGGACGTCGGCCCGGCGGGCTTGTCGACCACGAGCACGAGGTCGTGGACCGGGCCACGGGGCCGGGGGCGCCGTCCCATCGCTCAGCCCTCCCGGAGCAGTGCGACGACCTGCTCCACGACCGCGGCAGCCGGACCGGCCGCGTCGAAGCCCGCCGCCAGACGGTGGCCGCCGCCCCCGAGCGCCGCAGCGACCCGTCCGACGTCCACCCGCCCCCGGGAGCGCAGCGACCCGCGCCACCCACCTTCGGGCGCCGGCCGCAGGGTCAGGGCGACCTCAGCGACGTCGGCGGTCCGGAGCAGGTCGATCAGGCCCTCCGCGCTGCCGGCGTCGGCGAGGGCGAGGTCCTCGGGCGACAGGTGGGTGTGCACCAGGGCCACCTCGGCGACGAAGCCCGCTCGACCGAGCCCGCGAGCGAGCAGGGCCAGGTCATCGAGGCGGCGGGTCTCGAACAACCGCTGGGTCCATGTGGCGTGGTCCACCCCCGCGGCCAGCAGGCGGGCGCCGAGGAGGTGCGCGTCCGGCCCCGTGGCCTCGTAGGAGAACCGGCCCGTGTCGGTCACGAGCCCGACGTAGAGGCAGGTGGCGATGTCACGGGTCAGGGGCAGGGCCAGCTCGTCGAGCAGCAGCGCGACGAGCTGCACGGTCGCTGCCGCCCCCGGCGCCACCAGGGAGAGCTCACCGAAGGGCACGGTGCGGTCGTGGTGGTCGAGCACGATGGTCGGGACCCCGGCGTCGAGATAGCCGGCCACGGCCCCCAGACGCCCGGGTCCGGCAGCGTCGAGGGCGACCAGCAGGTCGACCTCGCCGGCGGGCGGCAGGTCCGCGGCCGGCACGAGTGCCGCGACACCGGGGAGCAGCGCCAGCGCGGGCTCGAGCTCCAGCGGCTCCTCCCCGATCGTGGGCAGCGTGCGGGCTCCGGCGGCACCGAGGGCCAGGTGGAGCGCCAGGGCCGAGCCCAACGTGTCACCGTCGGGGCTGACGTGCCCCGCGAGCACCACCGTCCGGCGCTCGCGGCAGGCGGCTGCCAGCCGGTCGACCACAGCGGCGAGCGTGGCCGCGTCGAGCTGCGCCTGCCACGACGGCGTTGGCGACGGCGCTGCTGCCGCCGCCCCGCTCGTCGTGGGCGCCGCCTCGCTCACCCGGCGGTCCCCTCGTCGGCCTGCGGATCCTGTGCGTCCTCGATCCCACCGGTCCCCGGCGGGACCTCACCCCGGGACTCGATGCCGCGCAGGAGCTCCTCCACCCGGGAGGCCTGCTCGGCCACGGGGTCGGGGACGAAGCGCAGGTCGGGGGTGGTCCTGAGCCCCACGCGGCGTGCGACCTGGCCACGCAGCCGCCCGGCGACCGCCACCAACGCCTCGGCCACGTCGGCGGCGTCCGCGATGTGGTCCCCGCCACTGCGGCGGGGGTCGCGGCTGAGGACGCTCGGGTCGAGGGTCGAGTAGTACACCGTGGCCACGTCGTGATCGGGGGTCACGTCGGCCTCGGTGATGGTGACGAAGGTCAGCCTGGGGTCGGCGATGTCGGTCTGCAGCAGGTCGGCCACGGCGGCCCGGACCTGCTCGTCGACCCGCGGGTTGCGCTTGCGTGCCATCGGTCGCTCCTGCCTGTGGTGGTGGTCGGTCAGCCCTGGAGGGGGCCCGGGAGCTGCTGCTCGCCGGCGTCGGCATCGAGGTGGTCGGCGACGTCGGTGACGGCGAGCACCTCCACCCTCGGGTCGCGTTCGAGGACGGCGGTGAGGCGGTCGAGGACCCGGTCGACGCCGGTGGCGGTCGATGCGGCCACGGCCACCCCGAGCACCGCGCGTTGCCACCGCTCCTGGGCGCCGACCTCGGCGACCGACGCGCCGAGCTGGTCGCTGAGCGCGGCCTGGGCCCGCCGCAACAGCATGCGCTTGGCCTTGAGGCTGTCGACGCCCGGCAGGTACAGGTCCACCCGGGCGATGCCGTAGTGGACCCGCCCCCTGGCGTCGTGGTCGCTCACGTCGGTAGCCGGGTTCGGTTCAGTCGCGGGCGACCTCCACCGTCTCGAAGGCCTCGAGGATGTCGCCCTCCTTGACATCCTGGAACCTCGCGAGCCCGATACCGCACTCGAAGCCCTCCCTGACCTCCTTGACATCGTCCTTGAAGCGACGCAGCGAGCTCATGGTGTCCTCGGCGACGACGACGCCCTCTCGGATCACGCGCACACCGGCGTCGCGACGGACCTCGCCCTTGACGACCATGCACCCGAACACGAAGCCCTTGGGCGTCTTGAAGATCTCGCGGACCTCCGCCTCGCCGACGATCTCCTCGCGGAACTCCGGAGCGAGCAGCCCCTTGACGGCCCGCTCGATGTCCTCGATCGCCTCGTAGATGATGCGGTAGGTCCGCACGTCCACCCCGGAGCGGTCGATCTCCTCGCGGGCGTTGGCGCCGGGCCGCACGTTGAAGGCGACGATGATCGCGTCGGAGGCCTCCGCGAGCCGGACGTCGCCCTGGGTGATGGCCCCCACGCCCTTCTGGATCACCCGCACCTGGACCTCGTCCAGCTCGAGCTTCAGCAGGGCGTCCTCGAGGGCTTCGGCGCTCCCCGAGACGTCCGCCTTGATGATGACGTTGAGGTGCGCCTTGTCGCCCGCCTGCACCGCGGAGGTGAACTCCTCCAGGGTGGTCGGTCGACGGTCGGCGAGCTCCTTGCGGCGTTCCCGGGCCGAACGCCGTTCGGCCACGTCCCGCGCGAAGCGCTCGGCGTCGACCACACGGAACTCGTCGCCGGCCTCCGGGACCTCGTTGAGCCCCAGCACCTGCACGGGACGCGACGGTGTCGCCTCGGCGACCGGCTGCCCGTTCTCGTCGAACATGGCGCGGATCTTGCCGTCGGCGGTCCCGGCGACGAGGATGTCGCCACGGTGCAGGGTGCCGCCCTGGACCAGGACGGTGGCGACGGGGCCCCGGCCGCGGTCGAGATGGGCTTCGACGACCCGGCCGCGGGCGGCCTTGTCGGGGTTGGCCTCGAGCTCCAGCAGGTCGGCCTGGAGCAGAACCACCTCGAGGAGGTCCTCGAGACCCACCTGCTGCAGTGCGGACACCTCGACCATCGGGACGTCGCCACCGAACTCCTCGGCGACGAGGTCGTGCTCGGTGAGCTGCGCCTTGACGCGGTTGGGGTCGGCGCCCTCGACGTCGATCTTGTTGACGGCGACGACGACCGGGACCTCGGCGGCCTGGGCGTGGGCGATGGCCTCGCGGGTCTGGGGCATGACCCCGTCGTCGGCCGCGACCACCAGGATCGCGACGTCGGTGACCTGCGCACCCCGGGCCCGCATCGCGGTGAACGCCTCGTGACCGGGGGTGTCGATGAAGGTGATCTGACGCCCGTCCTTGGTGATCTGGTAGGCCCCGATGTGCTGGGTGATGCCGCCGGCCTCGCCCGCCACAACGTCGGTCTTGCGGATCGCGTCGAGGAGCTTGGTCTTGCCGTGGTCGACGTGGCCCATCACGGTGATGACGGGCGGGCGTGGCTCCAGCTTGTCGGGGTCGTCGGGGGCCTCGACACCGAACTCGAGCTCCTCCTCCGACAGGAAGTAGACATCGACGCCGAGGTCGGCGCAGATGATCTCGACGGTGTCATCGGGCAGGCTCTGCTGGACCGTGGCCATCTCGCCCATGTCGAACAGCTTCTTGACCACGGCCGCGCCGGGGACCCCGAGCTTGTCGGCGAGCTCCCCGACGGTGATGCCGGACACGACCTCGACACGCTCGACCTGGATCTGCTCCTCGATCGGCACGTCCCGGCGCATCGGGCCCCGCTGCAGCTCCTGCTCCGCAGGCGACTGCTTCTCGCGCTTCTTCTTGCGCTTGGTCTTCCCGCTGCCCGGGCCTCCGGTGCCACCGGGTCCTGCGGGCCCACGACCCGGCCCACCGGGACCACCCGGACCACCCGGACCACCACGCCCGACGGGCTGGCGGTAGGGGGAGGAGCCGGGCGCGCGCCCACCCCCAGGCGCACCGCGACCGGCGCCGCCCGGACC
>SLQK01000115.1 GCA_007131525.1 Nitriliruptoraceae bacterium
CAGCTCGTCGCTGTCGACGGCGCCACCCACGACCTCGCCGACCTGACCGGCGACGGCCCCGTGCTGCTGGCCTTCCTGTCCAACCACTGCCCCTACGTGCGGCACATCGAGCAGGCGTTCGGCCGGGTCGCCGCGGAGCTGGTCGATCCCGGGATCGCCGTCATCGGGGTCAGCAGCAACGACGGGACGAGCCACCCCCAGGACGGACCTGACGGCATGGCCGAGCAGGTCGAGCGGGCCGGCTGGAGCTTCCCCTACCTGCGCGACCCCGACCAGGTCCTCGCCCGGACGGTCGGTGCGGTGTGCACGCCGGACCTGTTCCTCTACGACCGCGACCGGCGGCTCGCCTACCGCGGCGCCTTCGACGGCTCCACCCCCGGCAGCGACGTGCCGCTGACCGGCGAGGACCTCATGGCCGCGGCCGAGGCCGTGCTGGAGGGACGCCCCGCACCCGAGGAGCAGCGCCCCGCGATGGGCTGCGGGATCAAGTGGAGCCCGGGGACCGCGCCGGCCTGAGCGGCGCCTCCATCCAGCGGTGGGTCGGCACGGCGGTGCTCAGCCCGTCGGGCTCCTCGTAGGCGACCGGCGGCGCGATCGGCACGCTGGCGGCCACCGACAGCAGGAACTCGCCCTCCCGGCGCCACCAGCCCTGGAACACCCCGCCCTCCACGGGGTGGACCTCCAGTGCCGTCCAGCCGTCCACCACCTCGGTGCCCAACCGGACCTCGACGGTGCGGGTGTCACGCCGCAACCCGGTCTCGAGGACCTTGAGCGCGCTCTCCTTGGCGCACCAGAGCAGGTTGGCGGTCAGGGCCCCGTCGGCCGCCTGGGCGACGGTCTGCTGCTCGGCGGGTGTGAGGTAGCTCGCGACGAACCCCGCGGACCGGTCCTCGACGAGCTCGAGGTCGCAGCCGATCGCGACCCCAGCGCCCTGCCCGACGACGCAGACAGCCCGGTCGGCCCGATCCGTCGACGACATGGCCAGTCCCGTCGGGGCGCCGTCGACGAAGGGCGTCGGAGCACCGGTGGGCTTGCGTCGGACCTCGATCCGCCGCAGCGCCGTCGGGTCCTCGTGAGGCAGCCCGACCGCGTGCGCGATCGCCTGCTTCGACGTCATGCGGGAGACCAGGAACTCGCTGGAGCGCTTCGCGTAGCGCATCGCTGCCAGCCGCTCGGCCTCCAGCGGCGACAGCCAGCCGTTGCCTGCGGGCACGTCGTCCAGCCCCCGCGACAGCCAGCGCACCTCCACGGTCACGATCCCATGCCCTTCACCTCACGCCGTGCTGCCGTCAGCGGGTGCTCGACCCAGCAGGTGACGAGCGTGCCAGTCGAGCACGACCTCGAACCGCTCAACCCGGTGCTTCGGCTTGCCCGAGCGGGACAGCTCGTGGCCCTCGTCGGGGAACCGCACCATCTCGGTCGGCACCCCGGCCCGCACCAGCTGGGCGAAGAGCTGCTCAGCCTGCTCGGGTGGGCACCGCCAGTCGGCCTCGCTGTGCAGCACGAGGGTGGGGGTGGTGATGCGAGAGGCCGTGCGGACCGGGCTGGCAGCACCGTAGGCCTCGGGGTCGGCCAGCGGGGCCTCGCCGAGGAACATGCGGTCGAAGAAGGGTCCGATGTCCGAGGTCCCGGCGAAGGACTCCCACTGCAGCAGGCCCCGCTCGACGATGGCCGACCGGTACCGCGCGGTGCGCGCGAGCAGCCGAGCCGTCGCGTAGCCACCGTAGGAGCCACCCATGATCCCGACCCGCTCCGGGTCGGCCTGAGGGAACCGGGCGCAGGTGGCGTCCACCACCGCCTCGAGGTCGAGCGTGTCGACGCTGTCCTCGGCCAGCCAGGCCCCGACGACGGCCCGCGCCCACTCGGTCCCCCGCCCCGAGGAGCCCCGCGGGTTGGTCCCGACGACGAGGTAGCCCGCGCCGGCCTCGACCTGGAACTCGTCGAAGAAGTACTCGCCGTACTGGGCGGTGGGGCCGCCGTGGATGTTGAACAGCACCGGCACCGTGCCCGGCGCGGCGGCATCGAAGCCGGGCGGCAGCACGGCCCAGACATCCAGCTCCACCCCGTCGCGCTCGAAGGTGAACCGCTGGGTGGGCCGCAGATCGACCTTCGCCCGGAACCCGTGGGTCAGGTCGGTGACGCAGCGCTCCGCGCCCTGCTCCCGGCGGTACAGCTCCCCGGGTGTCCCCGGATCGGTGGCCGTGAACACCACCACCTCGCCGTCGTCGCTGGTCGCGAAGCCGGTCACCGAGCGGGGCCCGTCGACCACCTCGGTGACCACGGGCGGGTCGGCGGCCTCGGGGTCGAACCCAGCCAGGTCGACGTGGACGATGCCGGAACGACCGCGGCCCTCCAGGGCGGTCAGGAAGCCGTCGTGGACGAAGCGTGGACCCGTGGTGACGCAGCCCGGCGACCCGGGGAGCGCATCGCGGTCGAGGTGGGCCGTCAGCGGGACCAGGCGGGCCCCGTCGACCTCGCCGCCGCCAACCGCGGGGGTCGCACGCGGGTGCAGCAGCCAGATCGCGGGGGTGCCGGGCCAGTCGAAGGGGTCACGGAGCCCGGTCAGGAAGACCCGACCCTCGGCGTCGTGCCGGACGTCGGCCCACATCCCTGGGGCCGTCAGCGGTGCGCGCTCCACCTCGACGGGCCCGTCCGCCGAGGTGGTCGCGTCCGGCACCGTGAGCGAGAACACCTGGGTGTGGGGCTCGGTCTGGGGCCAGTCGTCGGGGTCGGAGATGTAGGCGATCGAGGTGCCGTCGGGATGCCAGGACGGGGAGGTGGCGTCGCGCGGGCCGGTGTCCAGCGCCATGGGCTTGCGATCACCCGTGGCCGCGACCAGGTACAGCCGCTGGGTGCGGTCGTGGATCCACCCGCCGGTGTCGGTCCGGTAGGGCAGCCGGGTGATCCGCTTCGGACGGCGCCGCCGTTCGTCGTCATCGAGTTCGGCCACCTCCGCGTGCCAGGCGGCCGCCACCACCACCAGCTGACGCGAGTCCGGGGACCAGGCCAGGTCGGTGACCCCGAGCGGCAGGTCGGTGCGCCGCTGGGCCTCCCCACCGTCGGCGGGCATCACGTGGAGCTGGGGCTTCTGGCCCTCCTCGCTCCCGGTGCGAAGGAAGGCCAGCCACCGGCCGTCCGGCGACCACCTCGGCGTCGTGTCCGAGGGGCCGTGGGTGAACCGTCTGGTCCCGGAGCGGTCGTGGAGGTGGATCGTGCGCACGTAGCGGTCGTCCTCGACGTCGACCTCGCTGAGCACGTAGACGGTCCGCACCCCGTCGGGGTGGAGCTGAGGGTCGCCGGGGACGGCGAGGTGGTCGAGGTCGCTCGGCTGCACAGGTGCGGCTTTCGTCGGCGGATCGCGTGCGGGACGCTACCCGGCCCTCCCGCGGGCGAGCGCCGCCAGGGCCGCGGTGACCACGTGGCCGGTCGACAGCTCGAAGGCGTCGTAGAGGTCCGCGATCCGGCCCGACTGCCCGAAGGCGTCCACCCCCAGCGGCACGACCGGCGCACCGGTCACCGAGCCGAGCCAGGCCATGGCGTGGGAGGCCGCGTCGTGCACGGTCACGATCGGTGCCGTCGGCTCGCCGCTGGCCAGCAGCTGGTCGACGTGGGCGATGGCGGGCTCCCGTGCGTTGCGGACACCGGCCCTGAGCGCCGCACGCCACCCGCGGTACAGCCGGGTGAGCGAGGTCACGTCCACGACCTCGGCGCGCACCCCCTCGGCCACGAGCTCGGCCTGGGCGGCCACGACCTCCGGCAGCACGGCGCCGGCGGCCACCAGCCGCACCAGTGGCCCGTCCCGCTCCGCCGGCGCCGGGGCGGGGACCAGCACGTACCCGCCGGCCAGCACCTGTCGCCGGAGCTCCTCGGTCCCGAGCCGGGTCCGTGCCGCCTCGAAGGGCGTCTGGTCGACCGGCCGCGTCGTCAGCCTGAGGTACAGCGACTCCGCGGGGCCGTCCGGATCGGCGATCCGTGCCAGGCCGTCGCACAGCAGCCAGTCCAGGGCACCCGCGTAGGCCGGCTCCGCCAGCACCAGCCCGGGCAGCTCGACGCCGATCGAGGCGGTGATGGTCGACTGGTGGGCGCCGCCCTCGGGGGCCAGGGTCACGCCGGAGGGGGTGCCGACCACCACGAACCGCGACCCGGAGTACACGCCGTGGATCAGCGCGTCCAGCCCCCGGCAGACGAAGGGGTCGTAGAGGGTGCCGATCGGCAGCAGGCGCTGCCCGCTGTGGTCCCAGGACAGCCCGAAGGCCCCCAGGGCCGAGAACAGGTTCATCTCGCTGATGCCCAGCTCGACGTGCTGTCCGGCCGGCGAACGCTCCCAGCTGAGCAGCGTCGGTCCCCCGTCGTCGTCATCGACGACCGCCGCGTCGCCGGCGGGGTCGTGCAGCGGATCGAACACCCCGGCGGTGTTGATCCACCCGCCGAGGCCGGTGGACACCGCGACGTCGGGGGTGAGCGTCACGAGGGCGGGGCGCACCGCCGGGTCCCGGCCCAGGCCGACCAGCAGGCGGCCGAAGGTCTCCTGGGTGCTGACCCGCGGACGCTCGGGGAGACCGACCTCGGCGGGCACCTCGATCGGCTCCTGCTCGGGCCACTGCTCGCGGCGCAGACGCTGCGCGGTTTCGGCGCACCAGCCCCCGGCGTCGGAGTCCGGCGGGAGCCGGTCCCACTCGGTCGTGGCGTCCAGGCCGTTGGCCCTCCGGAGCTCCTCGATCGCCTCGCTCGTCAGCAGCGCGCTGTGGTTGCGGGGGTCGCCGGCCATCCGGGTCCGCCAGCCCTTGATCGTGTAGGCGAACACCACGCTGGGCCGGTCGGTGACGGCGTCGGCCTCGCGGTAGCGGGCCAGCACCTCGGCGAGGTCGTGGCCACCGAGGTCGAGCAGCACCGCCACCTCGGTGTCGTCGAGCTCATCCACCAGTCGGTGGACGGCGGCGTCGGCGCGGTCCAGGAACCGTGCCCGCAGCGCCGGCGGGTCACCGGCCAGGGCGAACAGGGACTGGTAGCGCTCGTTGGACATCTCGTCGATGTGACGGCGCAGGGCATCCCCACCGTCCCGGGCGAACACGGCCTGCAGGCGGCGGCCGTACTTGGCCTCGGTCACGTGCCAGCCGTTGTCGGCGAAAGCGCGGGAGAGCCGGCCCGCCTGGACACCGGGCACGACCCGGTCCAGCGACTGCCGGTTGAGGTCGACGACCCACAGCACCTGCGACAGCCCGGCGGTGGCCGGATCGCCGATCGCCTCCCAGACGTTGCCCTCGTCGAGCTCTGCGTCGCCGATCAGGGCGATGCAGCGGCTGGCCTGCGGACGGGGGCCGTGATGGGCGTCGAGGTAGCGGCGCACCATGGCGGCGAACAGCGGCGCCGTGGCCCCGAGCCCGACCGAGCCGGTCGAGAAGTCGATCCGGCCCTCGTCCTTGGTGCGGCTCGGGTAGGCCTGGAGCCCACCGAAGCTCCGCAGGGCGGTCAGGCGGTCGGCATCGAGCTCGCCGAGCAGGTACCGGATCGCGTGGAACACCGGCGCGGCGTGGGGTTTGACGGCCACCAGGTCGGCCGCCGAGAGGTGCCCGAACCACAACGCGGTCATGAGCGTGACCATCGAGGTGGAGGACGCCTGGTGACCGCCGACCTTGATCCCACCGGCGTCGCCACGCTCCCGGTTGGCATGGTCGACCATGCGCACCGCCAACCAGTGGACCCGTCGCTGGATCACCTCGAGGGTGTCCAGATCGACGGCGAGGTGGTCGGGGGCGGCGGTCACGCGGGGCGGCCTGCCCCCGCAGGTTCGGGGAGCTGGTCCGGCACCGCCGGGCACCGCTCCACCTCGGGACCCTGCACGGCACCGTGGACGCTGAAGCCGGTCGCGACGGCGATGGCCTGGTCGAGGTCGGCCCACAGGTCGTCGACGTCCTCGACCCCGACCGACACCCGGAGCAGGCCGGGACCGATACCGGTCGAGGCCAGCGCCGACGGATCGACGACGCGGTGGGTGAGGCCGGCCGGGTGCTCGATCAGGGTGTCGTTGGCGCCGAGGCTGACCGCCGGTATCAGCAGCCGCACCGACTCCATCACGGTGCCGGCCGCCTCCAACCCACCCGCCACCTCGAAGGTGAGCAGGCTGCCGGGTCCGTCCATCTGCCGCGCGACGATGCCCCGTTGGTCGCAGGAGGGCAGGCTCGGATGCGAGACCCGCAGCACGCCGGGGTGGGTCGCGAGCCGGCGAGCGAGCTCCGTGGCGTTGGCCTGCGCCGCCCGGACCCGCAGCGCCAAGGTCTGGAGGCTGCGGTGCAGCAGCGCGGCCGCCTGGGGATCGAGCAGGGCACCTGTGGCCACCCGCACCTGACGCAGGTCCCTGGCCCGCGCCTCGGAGGTGGCGACGACGCCGGCGATCACATCGCCGTGCCCGCCGAGGGCCTTGGTCGCGCTGTGCAGCGCCCAGGTGGCACCGAGCGTCAGGGGGCGCTGCAGGATCGGGGTGGCGAAGGTGTTGTCGACCAGCACGGGCACGTCACCGGCCTGGGCGACGACGTCGCGGATGTCGACCAGGGTCAGGGTCGGGTTCCCGGGGGTCTCGACGAGGACGAGCACGGTGTCGTCCTCGATCGCCTCGGCGACGGTGTCGGGGGTCGCCCAGGTGGTACGGATGTGGAGGAGGCCGCTGGCCAGCAGGTGGTCGGTCCCGCCGTACAGCGGGCGGATCGCGACCACGTGCCGACCGATCGCGCCGGCCGCCAGCAGCGTCGCCGTGATCGCTGCCATGCCCGAGCCGAAGGCGACGGCGGCCTCGGCCCGCTCGAGCTCGGCGATGCCGCGCTCCCACCGGGCGACGGTGGGGTTGTGGAGGCGGGCGTAGATCGGTGAGTGGTGGGGGTCGCCGCCCCCGTCGGCCAGGTGGTCGAGGTCCTCGGTGCCCTCGGCCAGGGTGCGCACGGGGTAGGTCGTCGAGCGGTCCAGCGGCGGTGTGTGCACACCGAGTCGGCGGAGATCCTCCCGGCCACCATGCACGACCGTGGTCTCGATGCCTGTCATGGCGCCGCCCTCCCGCTCGATCGCCGGGCCGGTGCTGCCCAGCCTCACGGAGCACGTGGCCACGACGGCCCGAGGTTGCGACGCCGGCGCCACGTTGCGCCGTACCCCCAGTATCCTCCGCGGACTCCGATCGGAG
>SLQK01000086.1 GCA_007131525.1 Nitriliruptoraceae bacterium
CGCGAGCAACCCCGCACGAGTGCGCGAGCAACCCAACACGAGTACGCGAGCAACCCAACACGAGTACGCGAGCAACCCGACGCCGTCACGCGAGCAACCCGACGTCCCACCGGCCGATCGCCCGCAGACCCGGCCCATCGCACGGTCGCACCCGCTCCGTGCCGGCCCCCAGCCCACTAGCGTGTGGGACAGCGAGGGCGGCGCCCGTGCTCGCGGTCACCGGCCGCACGACCCGATGAGCGGCCGACACCCAAGCGCAGCCCATCCCTGCCCGTCGACCGAAGGCCAGCCCGTGCCCGCACCCACCTCTCGGCTCAGCGACGACGACCTGTACCTCTTCGCGGAGGGCTCCCACCTCAGGCTCCACCACCACCTCGGTGCCCACCTGACCGAGCTCGGCGGCGTTCCCGGTGCGACCTTCGCCGTCTGGGCGCCGAACGCGGAGCAGGTGAGCGTCATCGGCGACTTCAACGACTGGCAGCCCGCCGCCCAGCGGCTGACCCCGAGGGCGGCCAGCGGCGTGTGGGAAGGGTTCGTCCCCGGCGCGGCCCAGGGTCAGGCCTACCGATACGCCATCACCACCGGCTACGGCGAGGTGGTCGAGCACGCCGATCCGATGGCCATCCACACCGAGACCCCGCCGGCCAACGCCTCCAAGCTGTGGCGGCTCCAACACACCTGGGGCGACGCTGAGTGGATGGCCACCCGCGCAGAGCGGCAGCACCGCGAGGCGCCCATCTCGATCTACGAGGTCCACCTCGGCTCCTGGCAGCGCGGTGAGGACGGCCAGCGGTTCCTGACCTACCGCGAGCTCGCCCCCCACCTGATCGCCCACGTCCAGCGGGCCGGGTTCACCCACGTGGAGTTCCTGCCCGTGATGGAGCACCCCTTCTACGGCTCCTGGGGCTACCAGACCTCCGGCTACTTCGCCCCGACATCGAGGTACGGGACCCCCGAGGACCTGATGTGGCTGATCGACCAGCTGCACCAGGCTGGCATCGGCGTGATCCTCGACTGGGTGCCCTCCCACTTCCCCGACGACTGGTGGGCGCTGGCCACCCTCGACGGCACCCACCTCTACGACCACGAGGATCCCCGTCGCGGCATCCACCCCGACTGGAACTCGGCGATGTTCAACTACGGCCGCGGGGAGGTCCGCAGCTTCCTGCTGTCCTCGGCGATGTCGTGGCTCGAGCGCTACCACGCTGACGGACTGCGCCTGGATGCCGTGTCCTCGATGCTCTACCTCGACTACTCCCGGGGCGAGGGGCAGTGGATCCCCAACGAGCACGGCGGCAACGAGCACCTCGAAGCCATCAGCTTCCTGCGACGCTGCAACAACGAGGTGAGGCGCCACCACCCCGGCGCCATCACCTTCGCCGAGGAGTCCACGGCCTGGGAGGGCGTCACCCGCGCCACCGAGCACGGCGGGCTCGGGTTCGACCACAAGTGGGACCTCGGCTGGATGCACGACACCCTGGACTACTTCCGGACCGACCCGCTGTTCCGTGGGAGCAAGCAGGACAAGCTCACCTTCCGCTCGGTCTACGCCGCCAGCGAGTCGTTCTGCCTGCCCCTGTCCCACGACGAGGTGTCCCACGGCAAGGGCTCGATGCTGTCGAACCTGCCCGGTGACCAGTGGCAGCAGCGGGCGAACCTGCGGTTGCTGCTCGGTGCGCAGTTCACGACACCGGGCAAGAAGCTGATGTTCATGGGCACCGAGTTCGGGGTGCGCGACGGCTGGGACGTGGAGACCCAGCTGGACTGGCCGCTGCTCGAGGAGGAGGAGCACGCCGCCCTGCTCGCCTACACCTCGGCGTTGAACGCGCTGTACCGCGACCTACCCGCGTTGCACGTCGGCGATGCCCGCGGCGACGGGTTCGAGTGGCTCGACGCTTCCGACAGCCGGCAGTCGGTGGTGTCGTTCCTGCGGCGGGCGCCGGGCCATGACGACGCGGTGGTGGTGTGGAACCTCACGCCCGTGACCCGCTCGCCCTACCGCATCGGGGTGCCCGCAGCCGGCCGGTGGCGCGAGGTGCTGAACTCCGACGAGGAACGGTTCGGCGGCACGGGTGCCGTCAACGGCGTCGTGGCTGCCGAGGACGTCGAGGTGGTGGGTCGCCCGGCCTCGCTGGACCTGACCCTGCCGCCGCTCGGCGTGGCGGTGTTCGTGCCCGACCGCGGCTGAGGCCGCGGCGCACCCCGCCGACCCGCTCCCGGATCGCAACGGATCGACCACCTACCGGTCGCATCGTTGCGATCCTGCGGATGCGGCGGCCGGCACCGGGCAGCGGGCAGCCGGCAGCGGGCAGCAGTCCGCCGGCCGCCGGCCGACGACGGCGGCGGGGCCCCGACGCACCACGCGCACCAGCGATCGTCCCCGACGGTCACCGGCCGAAGCTGCGCACATGGACCGCGCCGGGTCCGACGTTGACCGTGACCATCTCCAGCCGGCCACGCCCGGACCCGTCGCGGCCGACGTAGCGCACCGCATCGCCGGAGACCGTGCCCCGCTCCCACCGCAACCCGTGGGCCACGACCTCCTCCTGCCCCCGGACGCCGAACAGCGCGTCCTCGACCACGACGCTGAGCACCCCCGCGCGATCCTCGTCCGGCGCGAAGTGCGTCTCGCGCTGGATCGGGTGCTCGATCATGCCACCGAGGAACAGCTGGTCCACGGGCCCTGCGCGGAAGCGACGCTCATGGGTGACCTCCCACCCGAGCTCCTCGAACACCGCGAAGGTGGGATGCTCGTGCACGGCGCGGACCCCGAGCTGGCCGTGCACCAGCCACCCGAGAGGCACCGCGACCAGCACCAGCCCGACCAGGAACGCCACCACCAGGATGACCCTGGTCCGGCGGTCCACGGGTCGACGCCCGGCCGATCGGCTCATCCGCCGTCAGTCGCAGCGAGGTTCCGGCCGCGCACGCGCGTCACCGGCCCCGGGTGAGGACCACACCGGAGGAGTCGGTCAGCGTGATGGGGCCGCCGAGGTAGTCGGAGCCGATGTTGGGCGTGCGCAGGCGCAGGTACCAGCCCTCCGGGTCCAGGCCAGGCAGATCGACGCGCACCGGGTCGAGGTCTGCGTGTCCGCCCTCCATGTTGCACACGGTGAGCACCTGCTCGGAGCCGTCGGGGGCGGTGCGCAGGGACGCGAACACCGCGTGGCCGTTGACCGGCCGCAGGTAGTCGAAGGCGTCGCCGTCGCGCAGGTCGTCACGCAGCCAGCGGCGCTGCCGGCGGAACTCGCGGACCGCCACGTTGTACTCGGTCTGCCGGGGGTCCAGCCGGTTCGCCCACCCGTGGACGTTGCAGTAGTCGTGCATGTCGTCCATCCACGCGCGGGCGATCTTCTTCAGCGTGGGTGGGTCCATCGGCAGCGGCCCGGCCAGCGGCGGCTCGACACCGTTGATCAGCGAGGAGATCGTCTCCAGGTCGTAGTCGGTCACCTCGACCAGGGCCGGCAGGAGGTCCGCGAAGCGGCGGAGCTCCTCGAGCGTCTCGAAGCCCAGCGCCTTCAGGCGCTTGAAGTTGGCGGCCAGGGGGTAGAACTCCTCGTCGACCTGCCATACGAGGGAGATGGTCTCCTCGGAGACCACCTTCACCCCGTACCGGTCGTCCTGGTTGCGGATGAACCCCCACGCCGCTCGCATCGAGGCGTTGAGGAAGTCCATGGGCACACCGGGGAAGGCGGTGTAGGTCAGCATCGTGATGGCCGGGTTGTCGTAGGCCTTGTCCAGGATCTGTAGCTCGGTCTCACCCAGCCGGGTGTTGATGGTCAGTTCCGGGCTGACCTGGGTGCCTCGCCGCAGCGTGTCGTGGTTCGCGCAGCCCGAGATCCAGGTGGAGCCGTGCTCGAGGATCTGGCGGATCCGCCACCAGCTGCGCAACCAGAAGCCGTACACGAAGGGGGTGTTGTGGGCGAAGGTCAGCGGCCCCCACTGGAAGATGTCGGGGTCGGGCTGGTCCTCGATCACCGCCCGGTAGGTCGATGACAGCTCCCAGTCCGGCTCGGGCCAGGGGCGGCCGTCCTCGAAGATCATCCAGGGCCGGTAGCGGCAGCCGGCCACCTCCTGCACCAGGTCGCTCATCTGCTGCAGGTAGGCGTCATCGTGCCGAAGCTCGCGGGCCTCGGCGTCGTAGAACTTGAAGTCCTGGGCCCCGTCGACCCGGACCCCGTCGAAGCCGAGGTCGACCTTGCGGCGCTGCATCTCGAGCAGCAGGGCCCGCACCCACGGGTTGCGGTAGTCGAGGTTCTGGCCGTACATGTTCGGCCCCGCGAACCACTCCGAGTCCAGCACCTCCAGGGCCTGGTTGTCAGCGTGGCCGTAGACGACGTCGGCGATCAGGCGGATCGGACCGGTCGGGAAGGTGTGCAGGGCGGTGGCCAGATCCACCAGCTCGTCGGGACGCCCGGTCTCCAGCAGGGTGGGGCTCACCGCCGCGGACCCGGCGATCACCACGTCGTAGCCCCAGTTGGTCGTGTCCGGGCGGCGCAGCACCGCGGTGACCTCGTCGACGTAGCGCAGGTCGTGCTCGATGACCTCGGCGTCGCCCTCCTCCTGCTCCGGCTCCTGGATCGCGAAGAACGCCGGGCCCTTCTCGTAGACGGTGGTCGGCTCCACGGGCAGCAACTGGACCGCGTCGTAGGCCGAGTAGACCTGCTCCTCGGGAGTGAGTTCCCGACCCTCGACGATGTGGCGTGCCAGCCGCTCGTAGAAGCGGGCGAGGCTGGCCAGCGTCCCACCGGAGGTCGCGGTCGGCACGTGCAGCTGCAGGATGTTGGCAGCCGGGCCCTGCTTGACGATGCCGGATCCGCAGCGGTCCTCGCCCGCCTCGCCCGCCTCGCCCGCCAACGCCTGCCAGTAGTCACGGTCACCGCGGGCGGCCTGCACCGCGTCGAGGTCGTACACCTCGGCGGGGGCGAAGGCGCCGTAGGGCAGCGAGGCTGCCATCGGGTCGAAGACCTGGTGCCAGCCACCATCCCGGTCGCGGTAGGTGAGGCAGTAGAAGCTGCCGAGCCGCTCCCGGGTCCCGATGCTGAGCCCCCGGGCCACGGTCCAGACCAGGTCGCGGTCGCGCTGCACGGGGACGAGGGTGCGCCGGAACCGCACGGTCGCCCGGGACACGGTGACGTCGAGGTCGTCGAGGGGGTCGAGCACCTCGAGGAAGATGTCCGCGTCGGCGACCCGCTCCCGGGTCAGCCGTGGGCACCACATCGCGAAGGCGACGCTGCCGTCGGACTGCGGGTGCGCACCGAGCCTCGGCGCGAAGCTCCGGACGAGCGTGAACGCATCGGGTTCCCGCGCCTCCCGTTCCTCGAACCACGCGGCCATCGCGGCGGTGGCGGCCTCGTCCTGGTGGGGTCGGCCGGTGTCGAGGGCGGGGACGTCGGTGGCGGTCACGGGCGCGGATCCTCACGTCGGCGGCGGGGGTGATCGCTATCCAACCAGCCACACCGCTGGCCTGCAGCCGACCTCCGTCCAGCCGTCGCGGCCGATCAGCCCCGCCACCATGCGAGGTGGCCCGCGCCATCCACGGCACGGGCCACCTCGGTCGTTCGGGCCGGTCAGTACTCCCCGACGCCACCGTCCTCCATGGCATCGTCGAGCAGGTCGGTGATGGCGCTGCCGTCGGGGGCGACCACCCACCACACGTCGTTCACGCCCTGCCCGTTCACGTCACCTGGAGCGGCGTCACCAGCCCAGAAGTAGAGCGGCATGCCGTCGTAGGTCACCTGGGTCGAGCCGTCGTCCTCGCGCTCGATGGTGCCGACCAGAGCGCCGTCGACGCCGTCACCGACGGCGGGGTCCCCGTCGACGGTCAGCGGCGGCCAGCTCGCGAGGCAGTCGTCGGTGCAGTTGCTGACACCCGGCTCGTCGTTGTCGAACAGGTACAGCGTGAGACCGTCACCGTCGACCAGGTGCGCCCCCAGGGGCGAGTCGGCAACGGCCAGCTCGACTCCATCCGGGGCGGCCGCCGCGTCGTCCTCCTCCTCGATGGCGTCGTCGATCGGGTCGTCAGCAGGGTCCGCCACGTCGTTGCCGCACGCAGCGGCGAGCAGGCCGGCTGCGGCGATGAGTGGCAGCACGCGGGCACGCAGTCGCATCGGTGTCCTTCCGGGTCGGGTACCGGTGGTTCGCATCCGCGCAGCACCCCGCTCGGTCCCGTCCGTTCCCCGCACCCGGGCCCGGGCCGGCCGGAGGGATCCCACGCCGGGGTCGCTGCCGCCGGGCCACGAGCCGGGCCACGAGCCGGGCCACGAGCCGGGTCGCTCCCACCGGGTCGCGAACCGGGCAGCTCCCGTAGGATCGCAACGATGTGACCGAAAGGCGGTCGCATCGTTGCGATCCGACGCACGGGACGCGTCGGACGCCGAGGGGGACGTCCGGACGGCCAACCGGAACGGATCGCTGCGTCACGACCGGTCCAACCGGGCGCTGACCGCCGCCAGCAGACCGGGGTCACGGGCCAGCAGCTGGCTCACGTCCATCACCGCCGGCAGGACCTCGCCGCGCGTCAACAGCTCGGCGACCAGCGCGGCGGCCACGCTCTCGTCGTCGGCACCGGGCACCCCCACACCGGCGGGCAGCAGCACCCGGTGCTGGGAGCCGTCGGCGATCCGCACCACGATCTCGCCCTCGACGACCTCCTCGGCCTCGATCCCCTCCATCGCGCACCCCGTTCCCGCTGCGTGGGTGGTCAGCTCAGCCGCATCCGCAGCTCCTCGAACCCGGCCGGGTCGCGGCCGACGGCCGCCCCGAGGTCGACCTGCCCGCCGCCGCCGTGGACCAGGCCATCCAGCGACTCGCCCCGTTCCTGCAGGATGCGGACGGCTTCCGTCGCGACGTGCAGGGGCGGCACCCCCTGCAGCCCGAGGCCCCGACGGGTGTGGTGCGCCAGCCGCAGCGGTCGTCGCTGGCCGTCGCCGAGGAGCAGCTCGAAGCTCTCCGAGCCGGTCTGCTGGAGGATTGGGGCGTCCATCGGGGCGTCCATGGGCGCGACGGTACCTCAGGGCCTCGAGCGAGCAGCCGCCCCGCAGGGGGGCGGCTGCTGGCGTCTACCGTGCGCGCAGGTCGAGGACGACGCTCAGGCGCCGTCGTCGGGCCC
>SLQK01000207.1 GCA_007131525.1 Nitriliruptoraceae bacterium
CGGGGCTGGCCAGCGCCGGCAGGGCCACCTCGCCGTCGGGCCCGGGGGTCGGGAACGCCTCCGCGTGCTGCTCCAGCACCTCCGTGGCGAGATCGGCGAGGGTGAGCCCCCCGAGGGTGGAGGTGGTGCCGGTGAAGCAGGTGTCGATGACGTCTCGTCCGAGCCCGAGGCACTCGAAGATCTGGGCGCTGCGGTAGCTGTCGAGGACGCTGATGCCCATCTTGGACATGATCTTGAGCACGCCGTCCTCGAGGGCGTTGCGGTACCGCTCCTGGGCGACCGACGCGCTCGGGTTGTCCCCGCCGATCCGGCCCTCGTCGGCCAGGTCGGCGATGGTCTGCAGCACGAGCCGGGGCACGATCGCATCGGCACCGAACCCGAGCAGCGTGGCGGCGTCGTGGGTCTCACGGGCCTCGTCGGTCTCGGCGACCAGCGAGGTGGCCGTGCGCAGGTTCTCGGCCAGCAACCGCTGGTGGACCGCCCCGATGGCCAGCAGGATCGGCACCCGCGCGCGCTCAGGGTCGGCACCGACGTCGGAGACGACCACGACCCCGGCACCGGCTCGCGCGTGACCGACGGCCTCCTCGCCGAGGCGCGCCAGCGCCGCTGCGAGCCCGGCCGGGCCCTCGCTGACCGGGAAGGTGGCGTCCACGGCCTGGACGGCGAAGGGCAGGCTCGGCGACATGACGATGCGCTGGAGTCCCTCGGGGTAGAGGAAGAAGGACCCGAGCTCGATCAGGTCCGCCGCCTCCGGGGTCTCGGTCAGCACCGAGGCACGGGGGCCGAGCAGGGTCCGAAGGCTCATCACCTCCGACTCGCGGTAGTGGTCGATCGCCGGGTTGGTGACCTGGGCGAACCGCTGCTTCATGAAGTGCGAGATCGGCCGACGGACCTGGCTGAGCGCCTCGATCGGCGTATCGTCACCCATCGAGGAGGTCGTCTCCCGGCCCTGCGTCGCCATCGGACGCAGGATGGAGATGATCTCCTCCTTGGTGATGCCGTAGGCCAGCTGCCGCTGGTGGAGGTCCACCGGCACCGCCTCGAGGGGCAGGCCCGCGTTGACCGTGGTGAGCCGCTCGGCCAGCCACGCGCCGTAGGGCGCGCTCGCCCCCAGACGCAGCTTGATCTCGCGGTCCTCCTGCAGACCACCCTCGGTCGGGTCGACGCACAGCATCTGCCCCGGCCCGAGCCGTTCGCGGCGCACCCTGCCCCGGTGCTCGGGGTGGTCGGTGGGCAGCGAGGTGGACACCGCACCGACCTCGGAGGAGGCCACGATCGTGCCGTCCTCGCAGACGTGGTAGCGCAGGGGTCGCAGCCCGTTGCGGTCGAGGCCCGCACCGACCCGCACCCCGTCGGTGAAGATCAGGCCGGCCGGTCCGTCCCAGGGCTCGATCAGGCAGGAGTGGTAGCGGTAGAAGTCGCGGACCGCCGGCTCCAGGTCGCGGGACCCCTCCCAGACCTGCGGGACCAGCATGGCCTGGGCGTGGCGGACATCCCGCCCGCCGAGGACCAGCAGCTCGAGCGCTGCGTCGAGCTTCGCCGAGTCGGACTGGTCGTGGTCGATCACCGGCGGCAGCAGCTCGGAGGTGGCCCAGTCCACGCCGTCGACCGACATCGCCCCGGGCACGAACTGCCCCTCCCGGGCGCGCATCAGGTTGAGGTTGCCGTCGATGGTGTTGATCTCACCGTTGTGGCACAGGGTCCGGAAGGGCTGGGCCCGTTCCCACGACGGCGCGGTGTTGGTGGAGAAGCGGGAGTGGAAGATGGCCAGCCCGGAGACGTAGCGCTCATCGCGCAGATCGGCGTAGAACGCATCGAGCTGGTCCGCGTCGGCCATCGCCTTGTAGGTGACCATGAGGAACGAGCAGCTGGCGGCGTAGAAGCGGACACCGGCGGCCTCGCAGGCCTTGCGGGCCCGACGACGGACGCGGTAGGCGATGCGCTCCGCCTCGCGGTCGTCGACCCCGTCGGGCCGCAGCATGATCGCCTGCACCAGCGCCGGCTGGGCCGCCCGGGCGATCTCCCCGATGGCGTCGGGGTCGGTCGGCACGTCGCGGAACCCCACGAGCTCCACGCCCTCAGCGGCGCAGGCCGCGGCGAAGGCCTCCCGGGCGGTGGACCGCGCGGCGTGGTCGGCGTCGTCGTCACCGGCCTGCAGGAACAGCATCGCGAGGCCGGTGCGGGCCGGGTCGACGTCCGCAGCGCCGAGCTCACCGGCCCACGCGGCGACGAGGTCGGCGGGGATCTGGGTCAGCACGCCGGCCCCGTCACCCGAGCGCGCATCAGCGGCGACGGCCCCCCGGTGCTTGACCCCGCACAGGCCCTGGAGCGCCATGGTCACGATGCTGCGCCGTGGCTGCCCGTCGACATGCGCCACGAACCCGATGCCGCAGGCGTCGCGCTCCGCCGCGAGGTCGAAGCCGGTCGCGGGGGCGGGAGGACGGGTCGGCGAGGCGGTCGGGTCGGCCACGGTGGCACCTCCGGGGTCGGCCGGTCGGGCCGCGCTCGGCGGCGGGGACCGGGGTGGTCGGGATGGCCGGTCAGCCGGGACCGGCTCGGGCGCGCAGGGTCCGCCGACGCACGAACGGCGCCCGCGGATGCTTCGATCGCGAGCGCCGTTGCTCCGTGACAAGCTACCGCCCGGCTCGCACCGGTGTCCATCCGGCGCTGGCGCGTAGGCTCCACCGGGAGCGGCCCTGTGACGGCCCGTCGGACAGGAGGTCCCCCGTGCCCGTGAGCTTCCAGCGCCTCGACGATGGTGTCGTCGTCCTGACCCTCGACGACCCCGACCGACGCAACGCGATGACCGCGGGGATGGGCGACGAACTCGCGACCCGGTGCGACGAGGTGGCCGCCGACGACGGGGTCCGCGTCGTCGTGCTGACGGGCACCCCACCGGCCTTCTCGGCCGGGGGCGACCTCGACATGCTGGAGGATCTGGCGCGCCGAGCCCGGGAGGAGGGGTTCGATGCGGCCCCCTTCATGCGGGCCTTCTACACCCGGTTCCTGCGCATCGCCGAGCTCCCTGTCCCGGTGCTGGCGGCGGTGAACGGCCACGCCGTCGGGGCCGGTCTGTGCGTGGCCCTGGCGGCGGACCTGCGGGTGGTCGCGACGACCGCCAAGCTGGGCCTGAACTTCGCCCGCCTGGGGTTGCACCCGGGGATGGGGGGGACCTGGTTCCTGCCCCGGCTGCTGGGCCCGGAGCGCGCCGCCGCCTGGCTGTACACCGGCGCCCTGTACGACGGGGCCAGCGCCGCCGCCCAGGGGCTCGCCCTGGAGGCGGTCGAGACCGGGCAGGTGCTGCCCCGCACCCTGGAGCTGGCCGGTGAGATCGCCGCGTCGTCACCGGTGGTGGTCCGCCAGCTCAAGCGCACCCTGCGGGCCAGCCCGCAGCTGGACCTCGCGACGGCGCTGTCGGCGGAGGCCGCCGCCCAGGCGGTGAGCTACGGCACCGACGACCTGGCCGAGGGCCTCGCGGCCGCCCGTGAACGCCGCCCGGCCCGGTTCCCCGGGCGCTGAGCCGGACCCCCGACGCTCACCCCGCCCGCCAGGCCTCACGGAGCCGGACCCGGGCACCGGTGCGCAGGATGCCCCCTTCGTAGATGCGCGCCGCGACGGCGGTCAGCGCCGCGGCCGTCGCCAGCGTCCCCGCCGCCGCCAGCGCCACCTCCCACCATGCCGGCTCGGCCAGGGCCTGACGGACCAGCATCGCGTAGGGCGCGCTGAAGGGCACGAAGGAGGCCACCACGGCGAAGGTGGAGGTGGGGGCGTTGATGGCCAGGAAGCCGACGAGGTAGCCGGCGATCATCAGCACGTTGGCGGGGGTCAGGACGGCCTGGGCCTCCTCGGGCCGCGACACCAGCGACCCGAGGCCGGCGGCCATCACCGCGTAGAGGGCGTAGCCGGCGACGAACCACCCGGCGATGGCGACGCCCAGCCCGCCCACGCCGGCGGGGATCGCATCCCCGGCCGTCAGCAGCAGCACGGCGAGCGGCGGCGCGAACAGGGTCAGGGTCTGCAGCAGGCCGACGATGCCGAGACCGAGCAGCTTGCCCGTCATCAGCCAGCGGACCGGCACCGCCGCGACCAGCAGCTCGACGACCCGTGACCCCTTCTCCTCGATCACCCCGTTGATGATCATCGACGCGTACATGATCAGCACCGCGAACAGGAACACCACGCCGAGGTTGGCGACCACCAGCCGGGCCGTCGCCTCCGCCGGGTCGACCTCACCGACCTCCTCGACCGGCAGCGAGGGTCGGGCCAGCACCTCCCCGACCCGCTCGGGGCCGCCGCCGAACAGCTCACCGAGCGCCAGGGCCTCGGCCACGCGGGTGGCGACGACGGAGGCCGGCCGCAGCAGTTGACCCGACGGCGCGACCAGGACCCGCTCCCCCGGCACGACCACCGCCGTCAGGTCGTCGCTCGCGGTCAGCAACGCGGCGCTGGCGGCGTCGACGTCGGCGACCTCGACGACCTCGACCGGGCCGACGGCGGCCTCGATGGCGGCGCGGTCCGCCAGTGAAAGGGTCCCCACCACGCCGAGCCGCGGCAGGGCCGCCTCCTCCTGGTCCCGGTCGAGGAGCGCCTGGTCGGGGTCGAAGACGCCCAGCACCGCCGGGAGCGCGGCCAGCACGGTCAGCAGCGCCGAGATGACCAGGGTCGTCCCGACGAACAGCCGCGAGCGAAGGCGCTGGCGGACCTCCCGGGCCGCGATCAGCCGGACGGTGGTCACCGGACTCACGATCGCAGCCGATCCTGGAGGGCGTCACGGAACAGCTCGGACAGCCGGGGTTCCTCCAGCCGGACGTGGAGCAGCGGACCGCTGGCACGGGCCAGCGCGATCACCTCGCCGGGGTCGACCCGTGCTCCCAGGGCGACGGTGACCTCGCCGTTGCCCCGGTCCACCACCTCGGTGTCGGTCGGCAGCGCAGCCACCCAGGTCGGCTCACCATCGACCGCGACCCTGAGCCGCCGGTCGCCGGCGCGCTTGAGCTCGCGGACATCCCCCCGGAGCACGACACGGCCGGCGTCCACGACCGTCACCGACCGGCACAGGTCCTCGACGAGGTCGAGCTGGTGGCTGGAGAACACGACGGCCACCCCCGCCGCCGCCCGCTCGAGCAGCACCTCGCTCATGACATCGACGGCGATCGGGTCGAGGCCGGAGAAGGGTTCGTCCAGGATCAGCAGGACCGGGTCGTGGACCAGGGCCGCGGCCAGCTGGACCCGTTGCTGGTTGCCGAGGGAGAGCTCCTCCACGGCGCTGTCGCGGCGCGCGCTCAGGCCGAGCCGCTCGAGCCAGTGGGTGGCGTTGGCCGTCGCGGCCGCGGCCGACAGCCCGTGCAGCCGGGCGAGGTAGACCAGCTGCTCCATGACCCGCATCCGCGGGTAGAGCCCGCGCTCCTCGGGCATGTAGCCGATCCGGCGTCGCACCTCGAGGTCGACGGGACGACCCTCCCACGTCACGGTGCCGGCATCCGGCGTCGTCACCCCCACGGCGCACCGCATCGCCGTGGTCTTGCCGGCCCCGTTCGGCCCGACGAAACCACGCAGCTCGCCCGCGGCCACCGTCAGGTCGAGGCGGTCGAGGGCGACCACCTCGCCGAAGCGACGCTGCAGCTGCTCGAGGACCAGCACCGGAGCCTCCACGGGGCGGCGGCACCCGGGGGTGGGCACCGACCGGCGCAGGCTAGGTCACGCTGGGTCACCCCGCGACCGCGGCGGGGTCACCGGGGGTCCGGTGGGCGGTCGCGGAGCGGCGACCTCAGCTGACCGCGGTCAGCTCCCGGGCGAGCAGGCCGCGGGCGATGACCTTCAACGCCAGCACCTCGTCGGTGCCCTCGAAGATCGACAGCACCCGGGCGTCGACGAACAGCCGGCTGACCTCGTACTCCT
The DNA here is from genome assembly GCA_007131525.1 of Nitriliruptoraceae bacterium. GTDB lineage: Bacteria > Actinomycetota > Nitriliruptoria > Nitriliruptorales > Nitriliruptoraceae > T1Sed10-7. The sequence goes on from SLQK01000207.1 coordinate 5,899, forward strand.
CGGCGTAGCCGTACCCGCCGTGGAGCTGCTGCGCCTCACGCGTGACCCACTCCGCCGAGCGGCAGGCGAACTGCTTCACCTGGCTCGCGGTCAGCGCCGCCTCCCGCTCACCACGGGCGAGCTCCCGGGCGACCTGCACCGACAGCGCCCGGCAGGCCGCCAGGGTGGCCGCCATCCGTGCGATCCGGACCCGGGTCAGCTGGAACTCGGCGATCGGCTGGTCGAACACGCGCCGCTCGCTGGTGTAGGTCACGGCCCGCTCCAGGGCCGCCTGCATGACACCCTGGGCGCGCGCGGCGGTCTGCAACCGGGCGTTGGCGAAGGCCTGCATCTGGAGGTAGAAGCCACGCCCCAGCCCGTCCTCCTCGCCGATCAGGGCGTCCGCGGGGACCCGCCAGTTCTCGAAGGCGACCTCGAAGGAGTGCATCCCCCGGTAGCCGAGCGTCGGGATGGCCCGGGCGTCCATGCGTCCACCACCGGTGCCGCCCACCTCGCCGTCGGGGCCCTGCTCGAAGGTGAAGTGGTGGCCCTTGGCGGCCGGCTTCTCCACCACGAACAGGCTGAGCCCCTTGTGCCCCAGCGACCGGTCGGGGTCGGTGCGGGCCAGCACCAGCAGGTACTCGGCGCGGCCGGCGAAGGTGCACCAGGTCTTGACGCCGTCGATCACCCAGCTGTCCCCGTCCCGACGGGCCGAGGTCTTGACCCCTGCGACGTCGGACCCGAAGTCCGGCTCGGTCACGGCGACGCCGCACATCCGCTCGCCCGAGGCGATCGCCGGCAGCCACCGCGCCTTCTGCTCCTCGGTCCCACCCTTGAGGATGGCGGTCCCGATGATCTCCGGTCGGGTGATCAGCGACCCGGCGACACCGAGCGAGCCTCGCGACAGCTCCTCGGTCACCAGGACCATGTTCAGCAGCTCGTCCTCGCCGCCCGATGCGAACCCACCGTGCTCCTCGGGGATCGACAGGGCGAAACAGCCGAGCTCGGCCAGGCCGGAGATGATGTCGTCGGGGATGTCGTCGTCGGCCCGGTGGACGTGCTCGGCCACCGGCATGACCTTGTCCTCGGCGAACCGCCGGAAGGTGGACCGGACCATCTCCAGGTCCTCGTCGAGGTGGCGGGGGCCGGCCTCACCCGAGGCCAGGACCTCATCACCCAGCTCGCCGA
>SLQK01000312.1 GCA_007131525.1 Nitriliruptoraceae bacterium
CGGGCCGGCGTCGCCGTCGTCATCGTGCTGCCTCGGCGTCGTCGGCCACCTCCTCGGCGGTCAGCGCCTCGCCGTAGTGGCGGAGGAACAGCTGCTGCAGCGTCGGGGGCGAGCTGGTCAGGGCGACGACCTCACGGTCGGCCAACCAGCGCTGCACCGCGGTCAGCGCGTCAGGCTCGACCTCGAAGCGGGCAAGGCGACCCTCCACCTCGACGTCGTGGAGCCCCGCGAGCGCGGCCAGGCCGTCCAGCGGCTGCACCGTCTCGACGCTGATCGAGGTGCGGGTGAGGTGGCGCAGCTCGGCCAGCGTGCCGGACTCGACCTGCCGGCCGTCACGGATGATCGTGATGCGGTCGGCCAGCGCCTCCACCTCGGCGAGGATGTGGCTGGAGAGCAGCACGGTGCTGCCCTCGGCGGTCACCTCGCGCACGCAGGTCTGGAACACGGTGTCCATCAGCGGGTCCAGCCCGGAGGTCGGTTCGTCGAGGAGGTAGAGCTCGACGTGGGAGGCGAAGGCGGAGATGATCGCGACCTTCTGCCGGTTGCCCTTGGAGTAGGTCGAGCAGCGCTTGGTCGGGTCGAGCTGGAACCGCTCGATCAGCTCCTCCCGACGCCGCTCGTCGAGCCCACCCCGCAGCTCACCGAGGAGGTCGATCGCCTCGCCTCCGGTGAGGTTCGGCCACAGGTGGACCTCGCCGGGTACGTAGGCCAGCCGGCGGTGCAGCGCGACGGCGTCGTGCCACGGGTCGCCGCCGAGCACGACCACCTCGCCGCTGTCGCGGCGCAGCAACCCGAGCAGGACACGGATCGTGGTGGACTTGCCGGCGCCGTTGGGACCGAGGAAGCCGTGCACCTCACCGGGGGCGACGTCGAGGTCGAAGCGGTCGAGGGCGGTGACCGGCCCGAAGGTCTTGGTCAGGCCGGCGACATGGATGGCGGCAGCGGTCATCTCGAGGTCCTCAGATGGGCGAGCCGGGCCGGCTCCGAAGCCCGTCGTCCCACCATCCTTGAGGCCCCGGACACCGTCAAGTAGGGCCGGTCAGCCCGATCGGCGAGAGCGGACAGGACCGTCGTGACCGGTCCGCCGGGCGCCACCGCACCGGTTCCCGCCGGTCCCCTCCGGTCGCCGCCGGTCCCATCCGGTCGCCGGTGAGGAGGATGTCGCGGCTCGGACCACGCTCGCTACCCTTCGCCGCGGCAGGGCCCCTGACTCGGGGCCCTGTCGCACGAGCGGGTCCACCCGATGCCACCGACCGCGTGGCAGCTCTCGCACATCCCAGGAGGTGAGCGCGCTGGACACCGGCAGTCATCCGAGTACCACGCGCCGCCTGGCGATCGCCCTGCCCTGACGGGCTTCTGGGGCGCCGCAGGCCGGCGCTCCCTCTCGCGGCCTCGAGCCGCGAGCACCCGTCAGGAGTTCGCCATGACCCAGGAGACCCTTGCCCTCATCGACCTCGTCGCCGAGCGTGACATCGATGGCATGAACGACTGGCTCGCCGACCACGGCGCGCTGGACATCGCCGAGGAGCTGACCCGGCTCGAGCCCACCGAGCAGGCCGTCGTGTTCCGCCTGCTGGCCAAGGACCGGGCGCTCGCGGTGTTCGAGGCCCTCGACCCCGTCAACCAGCAGCAGCTGATCGACGCCCTGGCCGACGAGTCGGTCTATGAGCTCTTCCGCCACCTCGACGCCGACGACCGTGCCCGCCTGCTGGACGAGATGCCGGCCATGGTCGCCCGGCGGCTGCTCGCGAACCTGACCGACGAGGCCCGGGCCAACACCAACCTGCTGCTCGGCTACCCCGAGGACTCGGTCGGCCGCACCATGAGCCCGCGGTACGTCAGCGTCCGGGCGGGCCAGACCGCCGCCGACGCGCTGGCCAAGATCCGCCGCGCCGGCCTGCGGCCCCGGGAGGCGCTGGTGGTCCCCGTCACCGACGACGAGCGCCGGCTGCTCGGCGTGGTGGACCTGCCCGACCTCGTGACCAGCGACACCAGCACGCGGGTCGGCGACCTGACCCGCGCCGAGACCTACTCCGCGCGGGTGGATGAGGACCAGGAGGTGGCCGCCCGGCTGATCGGTGAGGCCGACCTCGTCGCGCTGCCCGTGGTCGACACCGAGGACCGGCTCGTCGGCGTGCTCACCGTCGATGACGCGATGGAGATCATCGAGGAGGAGGAGACCGAGGACATCCAGCGTGCTGGCGGTGTCGAGCCGCTCGGCCTGCCCTACCTGCAGGCCGGGGTGCTCCACCTCGCCCGCAAGCGTGCCGTGTGGCTGCTGGTGCTGATCCTGGCGGCGGTGGCCACGGTCAACGTGCTGGAGTTCTTCGAGGACACGCTGGAGGCCGTCGTGGCCCTGGCGCTGTTCATCCCGCTGCTGATCGACACCGGCGGCAACTCCGGTTCCCAGGCCGCCACCGTGGTGATCCGTGCGATGGCCATCGGTGAGGTCCAGTTCCGCGACCTCCCCCGGATCCTCCACCGTGAGCTGCGGGTGGGGGTGCTGCTCGGGGTGATGCTCGGCGTCGTCGGCTTCCCGATCGTCTGGCTCTTCTATGGCGTCGAGTTCGCGATCGTCATCTCCACCACCCTGCTGGTGATCTGCACCTGGGCCTCCTTCGCGGGCGGGTTGCTACCGATCCTCGCCAAGCGGCTCGGCATCGACCCCGCCGTGGTGTCCGCTCCGCTGATCACGACCCTGGTCGACGCGACGGGGCTGATCATCTACTTCCTGATCGCCCGCGCCGTCCTCGGCATCTGAGCAGGGTGTCCGCCTGGGCCGGTGACAACGGCCCAGGCGGACGGGCCCTTGGGACCTGGGTCACGCGCCCCGGCAGGGGCATGCTGCCCAGGTGCCGCTGCGCGCCCATGGAGCGACCCATGTCCGATCCCAGCCTGCACCCGCCGGCCACGGTCCGGCCGCTGACGCTCGAGCACCTCGATGACGCCGCCGAGGTGCTGGCGCTGGCCTTCAGCGAGGAGCCCGGGAACCGGGTCCTGCTCCCCGACCCCGAGGACCGGCGACGCCTGCTCCGGACCGCTGCGCGCAACCAACTCCGGGCCACGCTGCCGCTCGGCACCGTCCATGTCGCCACCCTGGAGGACCGCCTCGGCGGCGTGGCGATCTGGCACCCACCCGGGCCGCGCGGCACCTCGCTGCCCACCACGCTCCGGGCGGCCAAGGACACCCTGACCGGTGTGCCCGTGCTGGCGCGGCAACTCCCCACCGTGGCGACGGTGCTGGCCCGGAACCTCCCGGGTACGGCGTCGATGGTGCTGCGTCGCCGGCGCGGGGTCGCGCGGGCCAGCGCCGGGGCGAGCTGGCACCTCGCCTTCCTGGCGACCGACCCCGAGCTGCGGGGCCGTGGGCTGGCCCGGGCCCTGCTGGACCGGCAGTTGACCCGTTGCGACGAGGACCACGCGCCGACCTGGCTGGAGACCACCGATCCGGTCAACCCGCCGCTGTACGAGCGGTTCGGGTTCGTGGTCACCACCCACCTCGAGCGGGCCGGCTGGCTCCCCGGGCTGTGGATCATGCGACGCGAGCCGCGATGACCGCCAGCGAGCCGGCACCCGACGGCCACCAGCGCCACCATCCGCCCCGTGAGGATCCCGCCGTGGACCGCCCCGCAGCCCGGCACTGCCCCCTGTCGCTGACGATCGCCGCACCCGTGCGCATGCTCAACCTCGAGCTGCCCTCCCACCCCGTCTACGACGCCGCGGAGCTGCTGTGGTTCGACGACGCCGAGCGCGGGACCGGCATGCTCGCCTTCCTGACGCGCCACCCCGATCGGGTCGTGGACCACTACGTCCAGCCAGGGCTGCGACTCACGCCTGAGGACTTCCACGTCGGTGGTGGCATCCGGTCATGGAACGTCACCGACATCGATCCCGCGCGCCTGGAGATCGGGCCCGACGGCGTGGTGGCCGCAGCGAGCTTCCTCGACGTCGACGGTCGCAGGATCGAGCTGGACATCGACGACCGAGACGGCCGGCAGCGGCGGCGCAGCAGCCTGCTGGCCCCGGTCAGCGCCGACATCGAGCTCCCACACAGCCTGCTGGTGGCCTGGATGCCCACCTTCGATCTGGTCCGGGCGACCGATCCCCCGGCCACGATCCGGATCGACGGGGAAACGGTGGAGACCCACCGCATCCCCCTCGAGCGGCTCCACCGCCACCGTGTCATCAAGTACACCAGCGACCTGCTGATCGTCGAGGTGAACCGCGACGGCACTCGGGAGCTCGGCACCGGTCCCGGCGAGGTCATCAGCACCCCGGACGGCCGCGGCATCCGCGCCGTCGTCGCCGCTCGCGACGGGCACCGCGCCCAGCTCCTGCTGTGGCCACCGCTGCCCGACCCCACGACGCTCCGCGACGGCGAGCTCGTGACCGGCCGCTGGGGCCTGAAGGTGGACGAGACCCGGCTCGTGGCCGGACCGTGGTCGGCCCGGCGATCCGCCGACCGGGTCGAGCTCGACCTCGACACCGACACGCCCTGGCGGCCACGCGGCCTGCCGTTCCTGCTATGGGCGCTGACCCGGGTCGTCCCGGCCTTCCGGAAGTGGCCGACCACCTACCGGTGGCGGGCGAGCGTCGACCTGGCCGGGCCGCCCACCGTGGCCGGCAGCTGGGAGCGGACCGCCGAGACCAGCATCTGGTGACGCACGAGCGGCGTGGGTGCTCGTCGTCGCTGCCACCCTGCTGCTGTACGACGTCCTGGGGTGGGAACTGCAGCGCTGACACCGCGGGACGAGATCGCCGACACGACGGGCGACGCTCGGAGCGAGGCGCCACGCACGGCATGGCGGTGAACCGCGCCTGGCGAGGATGGGCCGTTGGACCCTGCGCGGTCGACCGGCCCGGAGCGGAGGATGAGCCGCAGCGACCCGATCGAGGGAGGTCAGGCGATGTCCGCCGCCAGCTCCAACCGTCGTGCCATGCGCCGCACCGCGGCGGGGATCTGCGTCGTGATCGCCGCCATCTACCTCGCGATCGCGGCCGGCGTGACCAGCATCGAACCCTCCGACGACATGGATCTCGTGGTCTTCGGCGTCGGTTCCGCGTCGATCTTCCTGCTCGGTGCCGTGCTGCTGCTGACCCAGGACCGGCGGCCGCTGTGGGCGGCCGGCGCGGTGCTGCAGCTGCTGATCGGTGGCATGTACCTCGCCGTGAGCGGCGACCGCATCCCAGCCTTCGAGGTGTGGGGTCTCGGGCTGCGGGTGCTGCAGGTCCCGCTGCTGGTGCTGCTGGTGCTGCTGGCGATCCGGCCGGTTCAGCCCGTGGAGGACGCCGCAGACCGGGCTGCGTCGACCGGTGCGGCTGTGGACCCGGACGCGCCGTCCGCGGGGACGCCGACGTCGGGCGTGACGTAGCCACCACCGGCCCGACGGCGGCGACGTCGCGCCCGGACCCGGTGTCCGAAGCGGCGGCGTCGCGCCCGACGCTGCGAGCCGGCGTCCTCCTACGGCCGGGACCCTGGCGTCAGCGGCCAGACGCCGCCCCTGCGGCGCCCGCGAAGCCGGCGACCACGGCCGCCTGGGTGTCACGGATGACGGCCCGGGCCGCGGCCGCGACCGGGGAGGTCTCGGCGAGCTCCTTGGACCGGTCCCGGGCCGCCCCGCGCTCGCCGCGTGGCACGAGCTGATCGAGCACCGCGGTCGCCCCGACCAGTGCGACCCGCGCCGTGGTCCGGTCGTCGGGGGGACGACCACCACCGAGCACGCGGCGGACCTCGGCGCTCAGCCGCTCCACCTCGCTGCCGTCGCTCAGCCGGTGCCGGGTGCTCGTGAACAGCCCGAGGACCTTCCGCTCCTCGGGCGCCAGCAGCCCGCGCGCGACCAGCCGGTCGCGGACCTGGTCCCGTCGGGCGGTGGTGCCGACCTTGCGCACCCAGCCCTTGAGCTTGCGGCGCCGCGGCCCGTCCCTGATCTGCCGGGCGATCTCGTCCAGCAGCTCGTCCCCGGTCGGTCGCGTGCTCGCGCGTGGCTGGTCCACCTCGAGGCGGAGCCGGTCACGCAGCGCGAGATCGAGCAGGAGCGCCCCACCGATCGCCGGGTTCAGCTGGACGGCCAGCGACCCGTGGGGTCGGCCCGAGTCGTCGTTCCAGGCCAGCAGCAGCAGGTCCTCGGCCAGCAGCCGGATCTCGGTCGTCATGACGGCCTCCTTCCTCCACTCAGCGATGGTCGTCGGCGCCCACTGCCCCACCACCCTGGCCGGCCCCGGGACGACGCCGGAGACGGCCGGCACGGCGGGCGGCGTCGACGAGCACCGCCTCGATCTGGGCGTTGACCGAGCGGAACTCATCCGCCGCCCAGGCCTCGTAGACGTCGTAGAGCTCCTGGGGGATGCGCAGCGGGAACTGCTTGCGCTGGCGCGCCATGATCAGCGGGACAGCGTGCCGACGTTGACGATCGGGCTCGTCGGGGTGTCGCTGGCGATCACCGTCATCAGGTTGGAGGCGAAGGTCGCCTTGCGGTCGGCGTCGAGCGGGATCGCATCCAGCTCGGTGCGGCCCTCCTCGAGCTGTGCGACCGCCTCGCGGACCATGAGCACCGCCCCCTCGACGATCTTCGCCCTGGCCGCCACGATCGCGGACGCCTGCTGACGGCGGAGCATCGCTTCGGCGATCTCCGGCGCGTAGGACAGGTCAGTGATCCGGGCCTCCAGCACGGTCACACCCGCGTCGTCGGCACGCTCCTGGAGCTCGGTCAGCAGGTCCCGGTTCACGTCGATCGGGTCGCCGATCAGGGTGGTGAGCTGGTCGTCGTCCCAGGAGTCGTAGGGGTAGGACCGGGCCAGCTGGCGCACCGCGGACTCGGACTGGATCCGCACGTAGTCGACGAAGTCGTCCACCCCGAACACCGCCCGGGCCGTGTCGGTCACCTGCCACACCACCACGGCTGCGATCATGATCGGGTTGCCGTTGGCGTCGTTGACCTTGGAGGTCTCGGTGGTGAAGTTGCGCACCCGCAGGCTGACCTTCTCCTTCATCATCAGCGGGTTCGCCCACCGCAGTCCCGGGGTGCGGTCACTCCCCCGGTAGTCCC
>SLQK01000257.1 GCA_007131525.1 Nitriliruptoraceae bacterium
CCCTTGCCGAACTGCTTCTCGATGTTGGCCAGAGCCAGGTCGAGGGCCTTGTCCTTGTCCACGGGTGTCTCCAGACGTCCTGGTCGTGCGGTGGGCTGCCCGGCGGGTCAGGTGCAGGGGGTGGGCGCGGGTGCGATGGCACCGTACGGGGTGGGCGTGACATCGCGGTGTCGGGTCGTCCGAGGACTGTGGACAACCATCGTCGATGCACGCACGGTAGACGAACGGATGTTCGATGTCGAGCAGGTGGCGCCGGCGAGCGATCCCTGGCCGGCCTCCCGACCGACGCCGTTCACCTTCCGGCAGTGCGAGCGTCACCTCCTCGTCGCTCAGGGCTCCTAGCGTGCCAGGCACCGCCGCGGTCGCCGTCTCTCCCTACGGCTCCGTTGCGGTCCACTTCCCCGCAGGCCGCGGCGCTCCACCTCGCCGTCGGCCCCGGATCGGTGTCACGCCACACCGGTCCGCGAGCCCCCGGGATCCACCACCCGGGGGCTCGATGTCCTCAGCCGCGACACCGCACCCCCGACCGGCGACTAGCGTGCCCGCTCGCCCGGCACCAGCGACGGCAAGGGACCCGAGATGGTGGACACCAACGATGACGCCCCGACGCCCCGCGGGGGCACGCGGTTCGTGTTCCTCGACACCGAGACCACCGGGCTCGACTTCGCCCGTCACCAGCTCACCGAGGTGGCGTGGATCGTCCGGTTCGAGGACGGGCGGGAGGAGACCCGCTGCGTCGTCCCGGAGCACACCCTCGACGGCGCCGACGAGACGGCGTTGGAGCTCACGCAGTACCACGAGCGGATCGCGCCGAAGCCGAGGTCCCCGGCCAGCGAGTGGCTGGTGCAGTTCCTCGAGGACGCCGAGCGGGCGGTGCTGGTCGGTGCCGTCCCCGACTTCGACGCGCGCCACCTCGAGATGGCCGCCGCCCGGATCGAACGCACCCCGACCTGGGACCACCACCTGCTGGACGTGGAGACCTTCGCGCTGCCCCTGATCTCCGACGCTCCCGAAGCGCCGCGGAGCCTGGCGAAGACCTGCCGTGCGCTCGGCATCCCCCACGACAAGGACCAGGCCCACGGCGCCCTCTACGACGCCCAGCAGGCCATGCGCGTGTTCGACCGGGTCCATGAGCTGCTGGCGGCGATCCGCGCCAGCGGTGGACCGCTGCCCCCTCCGGTGCCCCGCAACGGCAACGACGATCCGGCTCAGGTCGAGTCCACGACCGGGCCCGCGACCGGACCCGCGACCGGACCCGCGACCGGACCCGCGGCCGAGCCCGCGGTCGAGCCCGACCAGGGCAGCACCGACTCGACCACGTAGGGCCGCGGGCTCCCGGGTGGCGCGGTGGCCCACAGGCCGATCGCGTCCGGCCGCCACCGGGAGGTCGGCAACCGCAGCCCGGCGGCGTCGCGAGCGGTGACCCGCCGGGGCCCCCGGGCCCGGGCGAGGGTGAGGTGGGGCCGGAAGGCCCGGTCCGGGACCGCGAGCCCTGCGGCCCTCAGCGCCGTGTGCAGCCGCTCGACGACGGCCGCCAGGGCGTGGTCCGGCTCCGCGCCGAGCTGGACCACCAGGACCCGGTCACCGAACCGGCCCGGCCGTCGCACGACGAGCTCCGGCGCGGGAGCGTCGGCGGCCACGGCCAGCGTCGCCCCGGCCACCTCGGTGGCCACCACGGCCTCGGCGGGGTCGACCTCGCCCAGGAAGGCCAGCGTCACATGCCAGCCGGCGGGCGGGGTCGCTCGTAGCTCGGCGCCCCGGGTCCGCAGCTGGGCGGTCGCCCGGGTCAACTCGTCGCGGACGTCGACGGGCACCGCCAGCGCGAGGAACCGACGGGCGATCCCGTCGGGAGGCCAGGTCCCTCCCACCGCACGGGTCACCGCCACACCGGGCTCACGTGCCCGCCAGCCGCAGCCGGAGCAGGTCCAGGGCGGCACTGCCGAGCCGGGCGATCACCTGCCGGCGGTCGCCGGGGATACGCCGCCCGTGGACCTCCACCTCGCCGTCGGGGTGGGCCAGCGCCCAGAACGCGGTCCCCACCGCCAGCCCGTCGACCGCTGTCGGGCCCGCCACCCCGGTCACTGCCACGGCGTGGTCGCTGCCGAAGCGCTGCTGGGCGGCGTGCGCCAGGGCCCGGGTCGTCGCCTCGGACACCGTGCCGTGCTCGGCGAGCAGGGACGCGGGCAGGCCGAGGACCTGCTCCTTGGACCGCGCGGTGTAGACGACCGCACCACCGAGCAACGCCGCCGAGGCGCCCGGCACCCGACCGAGCCGGGCGGCGATGTCCCCGGCGGTGGCCGACTCGGCGGTCGCCAGGGTGCGTCCGCGGTCACGCAGGAGGCGCACCACGACCGTCTCGAGGTCCTCGTCGTCCACGCCGACCACCGACCGGCCGAGCGCGGCCGTGACCCGCTGGACCAGCGGCTCGGAGCGCGCCAGCACGGCCGCACGGTCCGCGGCGGTGACGGTCAGCCGGACCTGGATCTCGTGGGACCGGGCGAGGAACGACAGCACGGTGCCGTCGCCGCCATCGACCAGCGGCTCCACGATCTCCGCGACGTCGGACTCGCCCCGTCCCACCACGTGGAGCACCCGGGTCAGGGTCACCCCGCCGCCGGTCAGCTCGGTGACCAGCGGCACGACGGCCGCCTCGAACTGCTCACGCAGCTCCCACGGCACACCGGGGACGGCCACGACGTGGGTCGCCGGGGTCCCCGGTAGCTCGAGGTGGAAGCCGGGGGCGGTCCCGACGGCCGGGATCGGCCGGGCCCCCGCGGGTAGCCAGGCCTGGCGCAGGTTCTGCGGTGCCATCCGCCGGTCCATGGCGGCGAAGCGACGGACGAGGGCCTCCTCGAGCTCCGGATCGTGGACCAGCTCCCGTCCGGCGGCCGCCGCGAGCGCCTCGCGGGTCACGTCGTCGGCCGTCGGGCCGAGCCCACCACCGACGACGATGAGCTGCACCTCGCGCGCGAGCCACCGGACCGAGGCGACCAGCCGGCCGATGTCGTCGCCGACGGCGAGGTGGTGCACCACCTCGATGCCGTGCTCGGTGAGGCGCCGGCTCAGCCAGGTCGCGTTGGTGTCGGTGAGATCGCCCAGCAGGAGCTCGCTGCCCACCGAGACCACGGCGGCGCGGACCCGGTCCCCGACCGGGCTCACGTGCCGCCGGCCTGACCGCTCGTGCCGGTCGGGTCGGTACCGGTCGAGCCCGTCGGGCCGGTCGGGCCGGCGCCGGCCGTGCCGGTGTCCGCTTCCCGCGCGGCACGGGCCAGCCGGCCCGCGCGGAAGCCGTAGTCGACGCCAGACCAGATGGTCAGCAGGACCGCGAGGTAGAGCAGCAGCTCAGGGAGGCGACCGGTGAGCACGGGCAGGAGGTAGGCACCGATGGCGATCATCTGGGACACCGCCTTGATCTTCCCCGACTGGCTGGCCGGCATCACCAGACCCATGCGCTTGACCAGCCGGGTGCGCAGCACGGTGACCCCCGCCTCACGGGCGACGATCACGGCCACCGCCCACCACGGGACCTCCCCCACGATCGCCAGCGATGCCAGGGCCCCCACGACCAGCAGCTTGTCGGCCAGCGGGTCGGCCAGCTGCCCGAAGGGCGTGACCGTGCCGTACCGCCGCGCGACCCACCCGTCGGCGGTGTCGGTCAGCGCCGCGAAGGTGAACAGCCCGAAGGCCCACCAGCGCAGGGTGTCGCCCTCCCCCTCGAGCAGCAGGAGCCACAGGATCACGGGGACCAGCGCGGCCCGCAGGAAGGTGAAGGCGTTGGGCAGGTTCAGGGCGTCCCGGTTCACGATCGGCCCCTGCGTCGGGGCGGCGGCCGCCGCCGCGGCCTCGGACGCATCGAGATCGCCCGGCCGCTGCTCGGGGTCGGGTCGGTCACCCACGACTGCCTCCTGCGACTGACGGGTCCACCTCGGCGACCAGGTCGACACCCAACGAGTCGAGCACACGGGCGGTCAGGATGCGACCGGCCGGGACGGCGGCGGGGCTGCCGTCGGCGGCGACCAGCGCGATCTCACCGTCGGTGTCGGGGGCCTCACGGTAGGAGCGTGCGAGCGTGCGCACACCATCGGTCGGATCGTCCTCGACCTCGTCGACCAGGACCTCGAGGTCGCGGCCGACGAAGCGGGCGGCTGCGGCGTCGGCAACCCGCTCCTGCATCTCGCTGACGCGCCGCAGGCGCTCCCACGCCACCGGTTCGGGCACCTGGTCCGGGTAGGTGGCCGACGGGGTGCCGTCCTCGGCGCTGAAGGTGAAGAACCCGGCCCAGTCGAGCCGCTGCTCGAGCAGGAAGGTCTCGAGCCGGACCACGTCCTCCTCGGTCTCGCCCGGGAAGCCCAGGATGAAGTTGGAGCGGAACACCGCAGCCGGATCCAGCTGCCGAGCGCGCTCGATCAGCCTGGCGAAGCGCTCGTGGTTGCCGGAGCGCCCCATCCGCTCGACGACCGGGCCCGAGACGTGCTGCAGCGACAGGTCGTAGTAGCTGGCGACCTCGGGAAGCTCCGCGATCGTGCGCAGGAGCTGGTCGGTGAGCTCGGCCGGCTGCAGGTACATCAGCCGGATCCGCTCCACGCCGTCGACCGCCGCCAACGCCTCCAGCAGCGCCGGCTGGCGCTCCCGCCCCCCAGGCAGGTCCTTGCCCCAGGACGTGGTGTTCTCGCTGACCAGGACGAGCTCACGCACGCCCTGCTCGGCCAGCCACCTCGCCTCGGTCACGAGCTCGTCGGCGGGCCGGGACCGGAACCGGCCGCGGAAGGTCGGGATCGCACAGAAGGTGCAGACCCGATCGCACCCCGAGGCGATCTTCAGGTAGGCCCAGGGACGCACGGTCCCGCCGGCACCGAGGTGGCGGATGGGGAAGCGCGGACCGCTGGCCGGCATCCGGTCGAGATCGTCCTGGCTGGTGGCGACGCGGCCCGGCGGTGACACGTCGCGGGGATCCCGCGGCTGGGCATGGTCACTGCCGGCAGCGGTCGACGGGACCAGCAGCGGGAGCTCACGTCGGGCCGGACGGCGTCCCGGGTGGGGGGCACCGACGCCGATCACCCGTGCAGCGGCACCACCGGCCAGGATCTGGTCCACGATCTGCGGCAGGTGGGGGTAGCCGTCGAAGCCGACGATCGCGTCGGCCTCGGGGATCGCGTCGGCGAGCTCGTGGGGGTAGCGCTGGGCCATGCACCCGATCACCACCACCGCGCTGGCGGCAGCGTCGTCCTTCAGCTGGCAGGCTGCGAGGACGGTGTCGATCGACTCCTGCTTCGCGGGTGCGATGAAGGTGCAGGTGTTGACCAGGAGGACGTCCGCCTCCGCCGGGTCGTCGACGATGGTGGCGCCGTCGCGATGGAACAACCCCGCCAGCTGCTCGGTGTCCACCTCGTTGCGGCCGCAGCCCAGCGTGATGATCGCGACGCGGTGAGCGGCTGTCGGGGACGGACCGTCACCCGACTCGCCGGTGTCGGTGGGGACGGTGGCGGGTGGCACGTGGGACTCCGAGGGGGGGCGGGGCGAGCCGCACCCACCCGGGCCACGGCGCGCGGGCGCGTCAGACGGTCTCGACCCCGTCCGGGGTGAATCGGACCGTGACGGGCTGTCCGGGGCTGCCCTGCGGTCCGAGATCCTCACCGTTGAGGGTGGCGCGAACACCCCCGGGGTTGCCGAACCGGACCTCGACCTCACGCTCGGCCTCGAACTGCAGGGTCTCCCCGGCCGTGATCGTCTGCTCGAGGACCGGGGTGTCGTCGACGATGACCCGGACCCAGGAGTCGGACTCGAAGGCGAGGAACAGCTCCACCCCGTCGATCTCCGGTTCAGGCTCCGGATCCGGCTCCGGCTCGGGCTCTGGTTCCGGCTCCGGCTCGGGCTCCGGTTCGCTGTCGTCAGGGTCCTCCTCCGCGGTCGGCGGGGGTGACCCGACGGGCTCCTCGGGGCTCGCCTGGTCGGGGGCCCGTCCGTCGGTCGATCCCAGGACGGCGATCCCGGCCAGCACGACCACGATGGCCAGCAGCCAGGCGATCCAGGCCGGCGGCGCTGCTCGCCGCTGCTTCGGGGTGCTCACGTCACCGACCAGGGATGCGGCGTGCACGCTGTCGTGCCCGACCTCCCGCCGGAAGGTGGCGAGCAGGGGCGCCGGATCGAGACCGAGCTCCTGGGCGTAGCTGCGGAGGAACCCCTTGGCGTAGACATCGCCGCCGAAGGTGTCGAAGGCCTCGTCCTCCAGGGCCTCGAGCTGGCTGACCCGGGCGCGCAGGGTCAGGGCCACGTCCTCGATGGACCGGCCCGTCGCTTCACGGGCGTCACGCAGCGTGGCGCCGATCCCTGTGGTCGCGTCCTGGTCGGGCATGGTCCTCCGTACGGCCGGTCGGGTCAGGCGGTCACCGGTGGCGGCCGCGGACGCGGCCGACCCGAGTGGTCGCTCCCATGACAGCGTACGACCACACGGAGCCCCCGGCACCCTCGCAGGTGCCGCGGTCCGAGGTCGGAAGCTAGCCCGCGCTGCGGCGCCGTGTTCGGTCGCGACGGGTGGCGGGGCTAGGATGGGCGCCCATGAACGCTCACACACGCCTGCTGCTGCTCGCCACGGTCGCGCTGCTCGCGCTGACCCTCCTCGCCGGGCCGGCCGTGGCCCAGGAGGAGGGCGTCGACGACGTCATGACCGAGCAACCGGCCGAGACGGAGACCGGACGTCGAGCGCTGGCCGACAACCCGCGCGACCGGCTGGGCCTGCTCCTGCTCACCGCGATGGTCGTGGCCGGCGGTGTCGCCCTGGTCAACGGCCGCAAGCAGATGAAGGGCGAGAACCCCCAGGCCTCGGGCGAGTTCCGCTGGCGTTGATCCCGCCGGTCCGCCGGTCGGGATCACGTGCGCGTCGTGACGGCGCCGTCGCGCGCTGACTCGCACCGCGGCGCCTCCCGCGAGCAGCCGGCGACCCGCGGGAGCGGGGACAGCCCGGTGGTCACAGGCGGTTCTGTGCCCGGGCCTCGTCGAGCTCCTCGGGAGACCACAAC
>SLQK01000137.1 GCA_007131525.1 Nitriliruptoraceae bacterium
CGAGCAGCGCCGTGACCGCCTGCGCTGCGTCGGGCCCGGTCGCCACCAGCTCGAGCTCATGGCCCTGCCGTGCCCCGAGCGTGATCAGGGCGTTGAGGCTCCGGGCGGTCACCGGGCCCCGACCGCTGGTGCGGTCGGTGATCCGGACCTGGGCCTTGAGACCGGCCAGCGCCTCGACGATCCGCGCCGCCGGGCGGGCGTGGAACCCGAGGGCGTTGGGGACCACGAGCGTGGCGGTCACCGCCGCCTCGTCGGTGGCGACCTCAGCCGTCCCATCGGGCTCGTCCGGTGCGACGGACGGTTCGACGCCGAGGTGGCTGGCCTTGCCCGACAGCCCGTTGCGGGCCTCGGCGAGGACCTCGTCGATCGGGGCTCCGGCCGCCGCCTGGACCGCCGCGGCGACCAGGCCCTCGACGATGGGGGCCTCGCACAACACCACCCGGGCAGCGGTGTCGGGCGGTAGCAGGTCGCGGGCCATCTCGGCCGACAGCACGGCCGAGCCGAGGTCCATGAGCACGACGACCCCGGCGTCGCTGTCGACCTCCTCGATCGCCGCCATGACCTTCACGGCATCGGTGCCCAGCGGTGCCTCGGGATCGTCGACCCCGCCGGCCAGGGCCATGCGGAGCCGGTCCCCGGCCATCTCCGCGGCCAGTTCTCCGGCCGCCGACGCCAGCGCGGCGCTGTGGGACACCACCACGATGCCGACGGTCACAGCACCCCTCCAGTCCCCCCGACGCGACGGTCACGGGGTGTGCAACGGCGGGCAACGGGTGTGCCCGGGCCTCGCCCGGACCGAGACACCGCGGGAGACGGCGTCCCGGTCCGGGCGAGGGGCTTCTCAGGCCGCCAACGTCTCCGCGGCGGACCTGACGAGCAGCCACGAGGACGTGGCGCCCGGATCCTGGTGCCCGATGCTGCGCTCGCCGAGGTAGCTCGCGCGACCCTTGCGGGCGAGCATCGGGATGGTGGCCCGCATGCCCTCCTCGGCAGCGGTGGTACCCGCCTGCAGGGCGTCAGCGAGGGACCCCCCGTTGTCCAGGGAGCCCTCCATGGCCGCGATCGCCGGCAGCAGGGCGTCGAGCATGGTCTTGTCGCCCGGCTCCGCCTTCCCGCGGGTCCGGATCGCCTCGACGCCGGCCTTCAGCGCTGCGACGGTCCCGGCGGCGTCCATCTCGGACGCACTGCCGCCGGTGGTGCCGAGCGCGAGGAAGAAGCTGCCGTACAGCGGTCCCGATGCCCCACCGACGGTGGAGATCACCTTCATCGCGATGGCCCGGCCGAAGCCCGTGATGTCCCCGGGCTCGGCCGCCGCCAACGCGTCGACGGCCGCACGGCACCCACGACGCATGTTCGTGCCGTGGTCGGCGTCGCCGATCGCCGAGTCGAGCTGGGTGAGCTCGTCGGCGTGCTCGGTGATCACCTCCGAGAACCGGTGGACCCAGGCCACCAGGTCATCGACCGTGACGGTCGTCCCGTTCGCCATGGTCACGCTCCCCAGCGCAGCCCGGGGGTGTTGACCGGGGCGTCCCACAGCTCGGTCATCTCGTCATCGAGCTTGAGCAGCGTGACCGAGCAGCCCTGCATCTCCAGCGAGGTGATGTAGGGGCCGATCAGGTTGCGGGCGACCTCGATGCCGTGCTCGGCGAGGATCTTGGCCACCTCGTTGTAGATGATGTAGAGCTCGATCAGCGGGGTCCCACCCATCGAGTTGACGAACACCAGGGCCTTCTCGCCCTCGGCGTAGGGCAGGTCGGTGAGGATCGGGTCGACCAGCATCTTGGCGACCTCGGCCGCCGTGGCCACGGGGCGGCGCTCGCGCCCAGGCTCACCGTGGATGCCGATGCCGATCTCCATCTCGTCGTCGCCGAGCTCGAAGGTCGGCTTGCCCGCCGCGGGGACGGTGCAGGAGGTCAGGGCCATGCCCATGGACCGGCCGTTGGCGTTGACGCGCTCGCACAGTTCCTTGACCGCGGCCAGGTCCCGACCCGCCTCGGCTGCCGCGCCGCAGATCTTCTCGGCCAGCACCGTCGCGCCGACACCGCGTCGACCGGCGGTGAAGCTCGAGTCCTGGACCGCCACGTCGTCGTCGATCACGACCGCCTCGACATCGATGTCGTCGGCCGCGGCGAGCTCGGCCGCCATCTCGAAGTTGAGGACGTCGCCGGTGTAGTTCTTCACGATGTGCAGGACGCCGGCGCCGCCGTCGACCGCCTTGGTGGCCTCCAGCATCTGGTCGGGCGTGGGCGAGGTGAACACCTCACCCGGGCAGGCGGCATCCAGCATGCCCATGCCCACGAACCCGCCGTGCATGGGCTCGTGCCCCGAGCCACCGCCGGAGATGATCCCGACCTTGCCGGAGACGGGCGCGTCCCCACGGACCACGTACTTCGGTTCGTAGACGACCTTCAGGCTGGGGTGGGCGTGCTCCATGCCCTGGAGGGCCTCGACGACGACGTCGTCGGTCGCGTTGATCAGCTTCTTCATCTGGTGCTCTCTCCCGCGAGCGGTCCCGCTCGCTGCCGTCCCGTGGACCGGGCGATGCCCGCCCTGTCCGCGCGCACGAACCTCGGCCGTGCGCTCCAACCGTTGCCGTGTCCTCGTCGGACGCCCGACGCGGGCGCCGATCCTCCCTGTGGGTCGGGTGCACCCCGCACCGCGGGGTCGCTCACGGTCCCTGCTCGGACCAGGGCGCGGCCCCGCGACCGGGCGCACCGATCGGGTCCGGTCGCGTCCGAACAACTTTCGACATCACCGAACACCTACGAGTCAAGCTGGGGGCGGCTAGGGTGTCAAGACCCGCCGGAGGGAACGACGTGAGCAGCTCGGACGGCGTGCCGGACCTCAACCCGGGAGCAGGTTCACCACCGGCGATGCCACCGGCGACGCACCTCGATGCGCCCCTGGTCCGACGCTGGATCGCCGAGGTCGACCAGCGCCTCCAGGCTGCCGAAGCGCGACTGACGGAGCTCGACGCAGCCATCGGTGACGCGGACCACGGCACGAACATGACCCGGGGGGCGCGGGCCGCCATCGCGGCCCTGGCCGACCATCCCGAGGACACCACCGCGGCCCGACTGGTCGCGGCGGTCGGTCACTCGCTGTCGCGTTCCGTCGGCGGGGCCAGCGGCCCGTTGTACGGCACCTGGTTCAGCGCCCTGGGTCGCTCGCTGCCCGCGGAGCTGCCGGCGACGGCGATGGAGCTCGCGACCGCGCTCGGCGCGGCCCTCGACGCGGTCCAGCAGCTCGGCGCCGCCGAGGTCGGCGACAAGACGATGGTCGACGCCCTGTCGCCAGCTGCCCGGCAGGCCCACGAGGTCGCCAGCTCGGGTGCGGACCTCGCCGGCATGCTCCGTATCGCCGCCGGAGCCGCTGAGGACGGCGCGATCGCCACGATCCCGCTGCGTGCCCGGCGGGGTCGGGCCAGCTACCTCGGTGCCCGCAGCGAGGGCCACCAGGATCCCGGCGCGACCTCCGCAGCCATCCTGCTGGACGCCCTGCGCTGCGCAGCCGACGCATGAGCCGGACCTCGTCCGAACCGCCCGCCGCGACGACCAGGAGGAGGTGGCACGCGTGATCCAGTCCGTCGATCGGGCCGTGGCCGTGCTGCTGGAGCTCCAGGGCGCCCGGCGGTTGCGGCTGACCGAGCTCGCGAACCGGCTGTCACTGCCCAACTCGACGGTGCACGGGATCGTGGCCACGCTCGTCACCCGGGGCATGGTGGAGCAGGACGCCAGCGGCAGGTACGCGCTCGGGCCGGGGGTGCTACGGCTCAGCAACGTCTACCTCGACTCCAACGAACTGCGCCTGCGGGCGCTGTCATGGACCGAGGCGCTGGCCGAACGCAGCGGCTGCGCCGTGCGGGTCGGTGTCCCGCTGGAACGTGACATCGTCGTGATCCACCACGTGCTCCGGCCCGACGGCAGCCACCAGATGCGCGAGATCGGCATCGACATCCCCGCCCACGGCACCGCCCTGGGGAAGGCGGTGCTGGCCTTCGACGACCGCCGCGCCGAGGACCTGCTGGCCACCGCCCCGCTGCCGAAGCTGACCGGCCGGACCTGCGTCGACCGTGACGAACTCTCGGCGCAGCTCTCCCGGGTGCGCGACGGCGGTATCGCCACCGCCGCCGACGAGGCGATCCTCGGCGAGTCCGAGCTGGCGGCCCCCATCTTCGACGCGCACGACGCGGTGGTCGGCGCCGTCGGGGTCGTGCTGTCCTCCTCCGAGGCGACCGGCGACCGCAGCATCATCGACGAGGTGCGTCGCACGGCGGTGAACATCTCCCGGGAGCTCGGCGCCACGGCCTGGCCACCGCGGTCCCGCACACCCGGACCAGCAGGCAGCTAGCGGGTCAGCCGACCAGGCCCGTCAGCGCCGCGATGCGCTCCTCGAGCTCCGCGATGGCCGTCTCGGCCTGCGCCCGCTTGTCCCGCTCCCTGGCGACCACCTCGGCGGGGGCCCGGGAGGTGAACCCCTCGTTGGCGAGCTTGCCGTCGACCCGCTGGAGATCCCCCTGGACCCGGGCGAGCTCCTTGCCGAGGCGTGCCAGCTCCGCGTCGACGTCGATCAGCCCGGCGAGGTCCACCTGGGCCTGGCCGCTGCCGAACTGGATCGTCGTGCAGCCGGGCCGGTCCTCGAGCGATCCGACCGGTTGGACCTCCGCGAGACCGGCCAGGGAGGCGACCAGCGGCCCCTGGCGCTCCAGGAGTGCCCGGTCCGTCGCGGCCACCACCAGCGGGAAACGCTGGGAGGGGGCGATGCCGTTCTGGGACCGGAAGCGGTTGACCTCGGTCACCAGGTCCTGGAGGACGGCGAACTCCGACTCGGCCTCGGGGTCGTGCCACTCGCTGGTGGCGGCGGGCCAGTCGGCCACCATCAACGAGTCCCGCCCCCCAGCCGCTCCGGTGAGCTCGCGCCACAGCGTCTCGGTCACGAAGGGCATCACCGGGTGGAGCAGCCGCAGCACGTGGTCGAGCACGAAGCGCCCCACCCGACGGGCGGTCGTGGCCGCGGCGGCGTCATCGCCGTACAGGCGCAGCTTCACCGCCTCGACGTACCAGTCGGCCACCTCGTCCCACAGGAAGTGGAACATGGTCCGGCACACCGTCGCCCAGTCGTAGGCGTCGTAGGCCGCGTCCGCGGCGGTGTGGGCGGCGTGCAGCCGCGACAGCATCCACCGGTCCTCCAGCGGCAGGTCCTCGAGGGGTGGCAACCCGCCGCCCTCGGTCCCGGGCATCCCGGCGGTCGCCTCCAGGCGGGAGAGGACGAAGCCGCCGACGTTCCACAGCTTGTTCGCGAACCGCTTCGTGCCCTCGACCCACTCCTCCGCCAGCGGCACGTCCGATCCCGGCGCGGCGGAGCGCAGGAGCGCGAACCGGGTGGCGTCGGCGCCGTAGCGCTCGACCAGGTCCAGGGGGTCGATCACGTTGCCGAAGGACTTCGACATCTTCTTGCCGTGCTCGTCGCGCACCAGCCCGTGGTTGTGCACCACGTGGAAGGGCACCTCGCCGGTGAACCACAGGCTGATCATCAGCATCCGTGACACCCAGAAGGTGTTGATGTCGTAGCCGGTGACCAGCACCGAGGTCGGGAACCAGGTCTCGAGCTCGGGCGTGCGCTCCGGCCAGCCGAACACGCTGAAGGGCCACAGCTGGGAGGAGAACCAGGTGTCGAGCACGTCCTCGTCCTGGACCCAGCCCTCCTCGTCGATGTCCTCCCGGGAGACCCGGATCTCACCCTCGGGGCCGTACCAGGCGGGGATGCGGTGCCCCCACCAGATCTGGCGGGAGATGCACCAGTCGTGGAGGTTGTCGAGCCAGTCGAGGAAGGGCTTGGTCCGGGACTCGGGCACGAAGACCGTGCGACCGTCACGCACCGCGGTCGCGGCCTGCTCGGCGAGCTGGCGCATGGCGACGAACCACTGCAGGCTCAGGCGCGGCTCGATCACCGTGGCGCACCGGGAGCAGTGGCCGACGCTGTGGTCGTGGTCGTCGACGCGCACCAGCAGACCGGCCTCGTCGAGGGCCGCCTTCACGCTGCCCCGGGCGACGAGCCGGTCCTGGCCCGCGAACCGCTCCCCGACCACCTCGGTGAGGATCCCGGTGTCGTCCATGATGTCGATGATGTCGAGGTCGTGGCGCTCGGCGATCGCATGGTCGTTGGGGTCGTGGGCGGGGGTGATCTTCACCGCCCCGGAGCCGAAGCCAGGGTCGACGTAGTCATCGGCCACCACGGCGAAGGTGCGGTCCTGGAAGGGGTGGCGGACCTCGAGCCCCACCACGGCGGCGTAGCGCTCGTCGTCGGGATGCACGGCGATCGCGGTGTCCCCGAGCATGGTCTCCGCCCGGGTGGTCGCCACCTCGATGCCGAGCTGGCCGCCCGGGGCGCGGACCAGCCCGGCGTCGGTGTCCGCGGTGGTCGCCAGCAGCTCAGCCGGCACCGCGTCGGGGTCGGCCAGGGGGTAGATGAACCGGGCCAGCTCCCCGGTCTCGTCCTCGTGCTCCACCTCGATGTCGGACAGGGCGGTGTGACAGCGCACGCACCAGTTGATCAGGCGTTCACCGCGGTAGATCAGGCCTTGTTCGTACAGGGCCACGAACACCTCGCGCACGGCCTCGGAGCGGGGACCGTCGAAGGTGAACACCTCCCGTTCCCAGTCGGCGGAGGCACCGAGCTTCTCCAGCTGGTTCAGGATCTGACCGCCGGAGCGCTCCTTCCACTCCCAGACCCGCTCCAGGAAGGCATCGCGACCGAGCGCGTGGCGGTCGGTGCCCTCCTCGGCGAGCTGCTTCTCCACCACGTTCTGGGTCGCGATGCCGGCGTGGTCGGTCCCGGGGATCCACACCGCGTTGTAGCCCTGCATGCGCTTGCGGCGGATGATGACGTCCTGGATCGTGTTGTCGAGGGCGTGGCCGACGTGCAGCGACCCGGTGACGTTGGGAGGCGGGATGACGATCGAGAAGGGCTCGCCGTC
>SLQK01000335.1 GCA_007131525.1 Nitriliruptoraceae bacterium
CGCGGGCTGGACAACGTCACCGTGCTCACCTGCGACGTCAACCGACTCGGTGCCGGTGCGGGCGAGGGTGGCGGTCCCGGCGCCGACACCGAGGTGGTCCACGAGGCCGCCTTCGACCGCGTGGTCTCGATCGAGATGTTCGAGCACGTGCGCAACCACCGCGTGCTGACCGAGCGGATCGCCTCGTGGCTGCGCCCCGGGGGCAAGCTGTTCGTGCACGTCTTCGCCCATCGGTCCGACGCCTACCCCTTCGAGACGGGTGGGGACGCCGACTGGATGGCGCGGCACTTCTTCACCGGTGGCCTGATGCCCTCCCACGACCTGCTGCTGCTCAGCGTGCGTGATCTGGCGATCGAGGATCGGTGGGTCGTCTCGGGCACCCACTACGCCCGCACCCTGGCCGCCTGGCTGGAGCGGCTCGACGCCCACGCCGAGCGGGTGCAGCAGCTGTTCGCCGATGCGGGTGGTCCCGTCAAGCCGCGGGCGGCCTACCACCGGTGGCGGGTGTTCACCATCGCCTGTGAGGAGCTGTTCGCCTTCCGTGGCGGCAACGAGTGGCACGTGTCCCACTACCGTTTCGCGCGGCCGACGTGAGACGGGCGCGGCAACGAGTACCGACGAGGGGGCGACCGTGACCGAGGATCTGCTCGAGGACGCCATCGTCCGCTTCGAGGAGGCGCTGCCCCACGCCAAGCTGTCCGACGACGCCCACGAGCGGCTCCGCAGCCCCGTGTCATCGCTGAAGGTGACCGTGCCGGTCCGCATGGACGACGGGAGCCTGCGCACCTTCCCGGGCTACCGGGTCCGCTACGACGACACCCGGGGTCCGGCCAAGGGGGGTGTCCGCTTCCACCCGGCGGTCACCGCGGCCGAGGTCACGACGCTGGCCTTCTGGATGACCTTCAAGACCGCCGTCATGGACCTGCCCTTCGGGGGCGGCAAGGGCGGCGTGGCCGTGGACCCCAAGCAGCTGTCCGCCTCGGAGCTGGAACGGTTGTCCCGCGGCTACATCGCGGCGATCGCCGACGTGATCGGGCCCGATGTGGATGTCCCGGCCCCGGACGTGGCGACCAACGAGCTGGTCATGGGCTGGATGGCCCACGAGTACGCCAAGATCAAGCGCGGCCACCACCCGGCCGTGGTGACGGGCAAACCGCTCGCCCTCGGGGGCATCCCGGGCCGCAGCAGCGCGACCTCCGACGGGGCGTTCCACGTGCTCCGGACCGTGCAGTCACGGGTGCTCCCCGACATCGAGCACCCGAGCGCGGCCATCCAGGGCTTCGGGAACGCCGGGTCGCAGCTGGCGCTGCGCCTCGCGGACGCCGGGTGGCGCGTGGTGGCCGTCAGCGACTCCTCCGCGGCGATCCACGACCCCGACGGGCTCGACGTCGGCCAGCTGCGGGAGCACAAGCTGGCCACCGGCTCCCTGACCGACGCGCCGGTCGGGGAGGAGATCGACGCCGAGGACCTGCTGTGTCTGGAGGTGGATGCGCTGATCCCCGCGGCGCTGGAGGGGGCGATCGACGCGACCAACGCCAACAGGGTCCGGGCCCGCACCGTGTTCGAGGTCGCCAACGGACCGCTCACCGCGGATGCGGACCGGCAGCTGGACGCGGCTGGTGTGGAGATCGTGCCGGATATCCTCGTCAACGCCGGCGGCGTCACGGTCAGCTGGTTCGAGTGGATCGCGAACCGGACGGGTGACCGCTGGGACGAGGCCACGGTCCGTGACCGACTCGAGGAGCGCATGGTCACCGAGACCGAGGCGGTGGTCGCGGTCGCCGACGCGCGTGACCTCCCGCTGCGCACAGCCGCCTACGTCCACGCCATCGAACGGCTCAGCCGGGCGATGGACGCCACGGGCACCGCCTCGCTGTTCGGTGACCTGGACGGTTGAGGCGCCGTTCAGCCCACCGGCTCGCGCTCGCGTTCCGCAACGATCTCACGGGTCGCGATGAGATCGATGCCGGTCCCGGCGACATCGGTGGCCAGCACGGCACCGAAGGCGACGGGGGCCTCGACCACCAGGCCCGACAGCGAGCGCACGAACTCCCGCACCTGGGCCTTCGGGACGGGCTCGGCGGCTCTGACCGGCAACCGCTCACACGGACCCCCGTGCAGCCACACCGTGGTCGACACCGCGCGCCGTGGGTCGCTGTGCTCCTGGGTGCCGTACTTGATGCCCCGCTTGCAGCTGTGGCCGCGCACCTCGATGACGTCGCCGTCCATCGCGTCCACCTCGAGCCGGCAGCCGAGGGGGCAGCTCGTGCACAGGTAGACGAAGGTCTCGGCCTCGTCGCCGGCGTGCTGGTCGGGAGCTCGCGTCCGCTCCGTCATCAGCTCTCCTCCTCCTCGACCGGGATCGCGTCCACGCGCAGCGTGTCGCCCGCGAACCCGTCCAGCAGCTTGGGGCTCACCTTCATGGTGACCATCTCGGGGGGCACGACCGCCCGGACCTTGCGCTTGTGCGCGTCACCGAGGTGCAGCATGGTGTCGCCGTAGATCGGTTGCTTGACCCGGAACGACACGGTCTGCGAGCGCTCGGTCGACAGGGTGTGCGGCACCACGTAGGCGACGTTGCGCCCCGGGGTGACCGTGACGTCCTGGCGGGCACGGTGACGGCCGAGGGCGACATCACCGGCAGCGGCGCCGGCCGCCCTGGCTTCCTGGCTGACCCAGTCCGCGAGGTCGTTGATGTGGAGGTTGTTGCCGGCGGCGAAGACCCCGGGCAGCGAGGTCTCCATCGTGCTCGTGACCACCGGACCACCGGTGCGCGGGTCGAGGTTCAGCTGCAGTTGGCGGGCGAGCTCGGCGTCGGGGATCAGCCCGATCGACAGCAGCAGGGTGTCGCACTCGATGTCCCAGGACTTGTCGAGCTGGGGCACGAGGTCGTCGTCGACCGGCGCGACCGCGATCCGTTCCACCCGCTGGTGGCCGTGGATGTCGACCACGGTGGTGGACAGGTGCAGGGGGATGTCGAAGTCCTGGAGGCATTGGACGACGTTGCGTCCGAGCCCGCTGGCGAAGGGCAGGAGCTCGAACACCCCGAGCACCTGCACCCCCTCGAGGGTCAGCCGCCGGGCCATGATCAACCCGATGTCGCCGGAGCCGAGGATCACGGCCCGCCGCCCCGGCAGGTAGCCGTGGAGGTTGACCATCTTCTGGGCCAACCCCGCGGTCATCACCCCGGCGGGACGCTCGCCCGGGATCTTGATCGCCGCCCGGGTCCGTTCCCGGGCGCCGGTGGCGATCACCAGGCTGCCGGTGTCCAGCGTGGAGATCCCTGCCTCGGGTGACATGAGCTTGACCCGGAGATCGCGGGTCACGTCGGTCACGTAGGTGTTGGTCAGGACATCGACGTCCTGCTCGATGACCCGCTCCAACGCGAGGTGGGCGTACTCGGGCCCGGTGACGTCCTGCTTGAACTCGTGGAGGCCGAAGCCCGAGTGGATGCACTGCAGGAGGATCCCGCCGGGTTCGGGGTCACGGTCGACCATCAGGATGCGTTCGGCCCCCTGCTCCCGGGCCGCGACCGCGGCCGAGAGTCCAGCGGGCCCGGCACCGACCACCGTCACGTCGTAGCGGCTGAGGAGATGGCGGGGCTGCGAGGTGATCGGCACGGCTCAACCTCCGTTCCGGGCGGTCGTGACCGGGTGGTCGTCACGGTCGCAGACGATCCAGGTCCCGGTCCCACGCTTGGTCACCTCGGGGATCGTGATCCCCTGGTGCTCGGCCAGCAGCTGCATGCAGCCCCAGGTGCAGAACCCGCCCTGGCACCGGCCCATCCCCACCCTGGTCCGGAACTTCAGCCCGTCCAGGGTGTGGGCGCCACGATCCATGGCATCGCGGACCTCGGCCTCGGTGATGATCTCGCAGCGGCAGATCAGGTGGGCGTAGCGTGGATCCCGGCGGGCCAACGCCTGCTGCTCCTCGGTGGGGAGCTGGTTGAACTTCACCGGGTGGGGCGCGGTCGGATCCCAGTGGTCCTTCTCGTCGAGCTCCAGCCCCTCGTCAGCCAGGATGTCGACCAGCAGGTCAGCGAGCGCCGGGGCGCCGGTCAGACCCGGCGACTGGATGCCGGCGGCGTTGATGAAGCCCCGCCGGTCGGTGGGCCCGACGATGAAGTCCTCGGTGTCCGACACCGGCCGCAGCCCCGCGAACTCCGCGATGATGTCCCGCTCGCTGATGGTCGGCACCAGCTTGCGTGCGTTGGTGAAGACCTGGGCGGCGCCCTCCTCGGTGGTGGAGGTGTCGAACTTGTCGTCGACGGTCTGGGCCGTCGGCCCGACCATGATCGTGCCGTCCACCGTCGGGTTGACCAGGGTGCCCTTGGAGATGGGGGAGGGGCAGGGGAAGATGATGCTGGTCACGATGCCGGAGAGCCGCTTGTCGAGGAGGTACTCCTCGCCCTTGCGGGGCAGGATCTTGAAGTCCCGGACCCCTGCGAACTCCGCGATGTCGTCGGCGAACAGCCCCGCGGCGTTGACCACGAACCGGCCCCGCCACACGTCGGTCTCGGTGCGCACGGTCAGGGGCGCGTCCGGGTCCTCGGCGTCCGGGGGATCGATGCCGACGACCCGCTGCTCCTCGGCGATCGTGACACCGTTTCGCCGGGCCGCGTCGGCGACCAGCATCACGGCCTCGTAGGGGTTGAAGACGCAGGCCGTGGGGGCCCACACCGCCCCCTTGACCTCGCGCGTCAGGTTCGGCTGGGCGTCCAGGGTGCGCTCCGCCGTCCAGGCCTGCGTACCGGGGATGCCCTTGCGGATGCCCTGCTGGCGGATCTCCTCGATCCTCACCAGCTGCTCGTCGTCCAGGGCGACGAGGACCTCACCGACGTTGTTCAGCCCGAAGCCGAGCTCGTCGTGCAGCTGGCGCCATCCGAGGTTGCCCGGGTACTCGAGCTTGCCCTTCAGGGTGTCGGGCGAGGCGTGCATCGCCGAGTGCACGATCCCGCTGTTGGCCTTGCTGACCCCGAAGGCGACCTCGGCCTGCCACTCCAGCAGCGCGACATCGAGGTGGAACCTCGACAGGGCGCGGGCGAGCGTCGCCCCCACCGCCCCACCACCGATGATGAGAACGTCCCAGACCCGATCGTCGCCCATAGCTCGGCCTCCCGCCGTGGCGCAGACCCGTGCGGACCCAGCCTGCACCCCCGTCCAACCGGGGAGCAGAGCGGATGGTCCCGTCAGGGACGGGCCGGACGGACCATGGCGGCGTCGGGGCCGAGGCCGGCCGCAGCATCAGCGTCGGCGCCCGGGGCACCACCACCGCCGCCGCCGTCGCCCCCGTCATCACCGCCACCGCCGTCACCGCCGTCGGCGACGTCGCTGCGGGTCAGGCGCCGCCACCACCATGCCGCGTAGGTCACCAGCGCCAGCACGGCGAAGATGTGCCACTGCACGGCGTAGGACAGGTGACTGCCCTCGTCCAGCTCCGGGGGACCGGCGGGGAAGGGCAGCTGATCCTCGGTGGGGTTGTCGAGCTCGGCGTCGATGCGCAGGACCATCGGGAACAGCTCGCCCGTGACCTGCCGGTCGAGCCGGGCGGTGTCGGTGTGGAAGACACGTTCCAGCAGGCCCTCCTCGGGATCCTGGGGACCGAAGGAGGGCTGTGGCACCGGTCGCTCCAGGACACCGACGACCGTGACGTCGCCCGGCGGGGGCGCAGCTTGGGCCACGGGCGGCTGGTCCAGCGAGGATGGCACCCAGCCGCGCCGCACCAGCACCACCGCACCGTCGGGCAACGCCAGCGGGGTGAGCACGTGGAAGCCCGTCTGGTTGCGGTACTGCCGGTTGCGCTGCAGCACCTCCTCATCGGGCCGGTAGGTGCCGGTCACCTCGACGCGGCGGAACTCCAGGGC
The DNA here is from genome assembly GCA_007131525.1 of Nitriliruptoraceae bacterium. Classification (GTDB taxonomy): domain Bacteria; phylum Actinomycetota; class Nitriliruptoria; order Nitriliruptorales; family Nitriliruptoraceae; genus T1Sed10-7. The sequence continues at coordinate 5,864 of SLQK01000335.1, forward strand.
CGCGTCGTCGACGGCCTCGGTGTTCGCCGGGTCCGCCAGCGCTGCCAGATCGACGGGCGGTTCCGCCATCCGCTCGGCGGCCCGGGCGTTCTGCTCCTGCACCAGCTCGAGCCGGTCGAGCTGCCACTGGCCGAGCGCGACGCAGGCGACCACCACCGTCAGCACCAGCAGGTGGGAGACGATCGCAGCGGGGCGGAGCAGGACCCTGAGCACGGCGCGAGGGTAGCGACGTGGGCGGGAAGGCCGACGGCGGGCGGGTGCGTCGCCGGCGGGCGGGTGCGTCGTCGGCGGGCGGGCGCGTCGAGAAGCAGCGGCTACCTGCTGCTACTCGACGCGAGGGGACGCAGATGGCCGTGCCACCGCGATCCTCCTGCGAGAACCAGCGGATGGCCGCTGCTTCTCGCGGTGGACCCCGGCCGCGGGCCCCACCTCGGCCCCGGACCCCACCCCGGGCCCCGGCCCCGGCCACGGGCACGCCAACCCCGCCCGTCCCCTCGGCCCGGATGCCCGCGACGCGCGAGCACTACGCTCGATGGATCGGTAGCACCCACCAAGGAGGCAGGTGTGCAGACCCTGCACCATCGTGACCGCCGTCACCTCGGATGGGACGCCTCGCTGCCGCCGGCGGTGGAGATCGAGCCGGGTGGCTCCGTGGAGCTCGTGCTCCAGGATGCCTTCGGTGGACAGCTTGGCCTCCACGCCACGCCGGCCGACATCGCGGCGCTCGACCTCGGTGCCGCGAACCCGTTGACCGGCCCCGTGGCCGTTGCAGGGGCCGCCCCGGGCGACACCCTGGCGGTCACGATCGACGAGCTGACCGTGGGGGAGCACGGCTGGACCGCCATCATCCCGGGCTTCGGTCTGCTGGCCGATCAGTTCCCCACGCCCCATGTGCTCGTGTCCGAGGTGGGAACGGAGGAGGTCCTGGTCGGTGCGCTCGCCCGCATCCCGGTCCGGCCCTTCCTCGGCACCATCGGCGTCGCCCCGGCCGACCCCGGCCCTCACAGCGTCATCCCTCCCCGCCGTGTCGGCGGGAACATGGACTGCCGCGACGTCCGGGCTGGCGCGACCCTCCTGCTGCCCGTCGA
>SLQK01000254.1 GCA_007131525.1 Nitriliruptoraceae bacterium
CCGCACCGAACCCGGCCGCGAACGTCCCACCCCGTGTGCCCCTTCCTCGATGCCATGATGCGACCCCAGGTGTCGGCACCGCCGGCCTCGAGGTGGAGGTGACCATGTCCGAGCAGGTGGAGCAGCGCGCCGACGACGCCGCGGTGGCCTGGTGGCGGCGGCGTCGGGATGCGGAGGCTTTCGCGCAGGCCCAGGAACGCCTCCGTAGGCCCATGACCGTGCTGGCGCTGTTGTTCACCGTCGCGCTGGTGGTGGAACTCAGCCGGGATCTGGAGCCCTGGGCGAGCCGGCTGCTGCTGGTGGTCAACGGCCTCATCTGGCTCGCCTTCGTCCTGGAGTACGTGTGGCTGCTCAGGCTGTCCCCCGACCGCGGCCACTACGTCCGGACCCACGTGCTCGACCTGGTGATCGTGCTGCTGCCGATGCTCCGACCGCTGCGCGCGCTGCGGGTGCTGCGGCTGCTCGCGGTGGCGGTCCGGTCCTGGCGGCAGGTGTTCTCCGTGCTGCGCCACCGTGGGCTCGGCAAGATCATCAGCTCCGTGGCCGCGCTGATGATCGTGGGTGGGCTCATCGCCTTCGCCCTCGAACCCGAGACCTTCACCACGGTCGGCGACGCGGTGTGGTGGGTGCTCGTCACCTCGACGACCGTCGGTTACGGGGACTTCGCTCCCGTCGGTGGCCCCGCCCGCTTCGTCGCGGTGATCGTGATGGTGGTCGGCATCGGCCTGGTCGGGGTCGTCACCGCCAACATCGTGGACTTCATGATGACCGAGGGCGACGGCGCCGCCGAGGACGGACCGGCGCCGGCGCCGTGTCGCGCCTGCGAGGACACCGCCGCCCGCCTGACCCGGATGGAAGCCCAGCTCGACCGGCTGCTCGGACTCCACACCGAGCCCTCGCCTCCGGGTTGAACGCAGCAGCCACGCGCGCCGCTGTAGGGTCGCCTCCGTCACCGCCCCGGAGCAGCCATGAACCGCCGAGCCGCGCTCCTCGCCGGCGCCATGACGGCGCTCGGGGTCGCCGCGGTCTACGGGCTGCCGCGGTCCCGCAGCGACCTCTCGGCGCTGTACGCCGAGGTCGATCTCACCACCGTCGCGTCGCTGCAGGCCTTCCGCGCCGCACACCCGGTCCGACGCCTGACCGTCGAGGGGTGGGCGTGGGAGTACGTGGCCCTGGGGGAGGGCCCCGACACGGTGCTGTTCCTGCACGGACTGTCGGGTGCCCACGACATCTGGTGGCAGCAGCTCCAGGCCCTCGCACCGACCCACCGGGTGGTCGCCGTGACCTACCCGGCGGTGGGCAGCCTGGCCGAGCTCTCGGCCGGGGTCCGCGCGGTCCTGAGCGCTCACGGGATCGCCCGCGTGACGATCGTCGGATCCTCCCTCGGTGGCTACCTGGCTCAGTACCTGGTGCAGCACCACCGGGAGCTGGTGGAGCGGGCGGTGTTCGCCAACACCTTCCCCCCGAACGACCAGTTGCGGGCGGCACACCACCACCGGGCCGTGGTGGGCCGCTTCCTGCCCGAGCGGGTCGTGGCAGCCGCCTTCCGGGACAGCAACGAGCGCCGCATCCTGCCGGCGTCACAGGACCCCGCGCTGGTCGGCGCCTACCTGGCGGAGCAGGCGCAGCAGCCGGGACTCAAGCGCCGGCTCCTGGCCCGGTACCACACGGTGATCGAGCCCTTCGCCATCACCGATCCGACACCCGAGGGCCTCCCCTTGCTGCTGCTCGAGTCCGACAACGACCCGCTGATCGACGCGGAGCTGCGGGCGGCGCTACGTGGGACCTACCCCACCGCGCAGGTCCACACCTTCGCCGGTGGGGGCCACTTCCCCTACCTCGACCAGCCAGCGGCCTACACCGCCGTGCTGCGCCGGTTCCTCGCCTGACCGGCGACCACCGTCGGGCGGTCCCGCGCGGCGCCGCCAACGGGGTCCATGCGGCCCCTGTCGCGGCCCGAGCAGGCCGTTACCATGGAGGGGAGCCGAGCCGCGGCCCTCGTGGACGCGCTGGCCACGCGCCGCGGCGCACCCCGCCTCCCGGGAGGAGGTGGCGACCGTGTCGAGCGCCCGCCGTCACCAGATCCTGGCAGCCGCGAGCGTGCTCCTGCTGCTCGCCGCCGCCGCTGCCGTGCTGTTCGCCGCGTCGTCGAGCGTCGAGGTCCGTGTCGACGGGCAGGTCCTGACCACCCGGACCCTCGCCCGCGACGTCGCCGCGGTGCTGGATCACCTCGACATCGAGGTGGCGACCGCTGACCGGGTCGACCCAGCACCTGCCACACCGGTCAGCGACGACCTCGTGATCGTCGTCGCACGGGCCAGCACCGTGGAGCTGCACCTCGACGGACGCGATGCCCGGGAGGTGACGGCCGTGGTCGACACGGTCGATGACGTGTTGCACGCCGCCGGGCTGGGCCACCTGCTGGAGCGCGACGCCCGGATCACGCCGCCTGCCGGGTCCCGCATCCGCCATGGCGATCGCATCCTCGTCGAGCTGCCCACCGCCGTGCGCATCGTGGCCGACGGTGAGGAGCACCGGTTGACGACCTACGCGGACACGGTCGCGGGTGCCCTCGAGGACGCCGGCATCACGCTCGGCGCACGCGACCTGGTCGAGCCCCCGACCACGAGCAGGCTGTCCCGGGGCGCCACGATCACCGTGCAGCGGGTCGAGGTCGTCGAGGAGGTGGTCGAGGTCACGATCGACCACGGCGAGCAGCGCCACGAGACCGACGAGCTGCTCGAGGGTGAGACCGCGGTCACGACCGAGGGGCGCGACGGCCTGCGTCACCGGACCTACGAGGTGACGCTGGTCGACGGCGAGGAGCAGGACCGGAAGCTGCTCGCCGAGGAGGTCGTGCGCGAACCGACCGACCGCGTCGTGAAGGTCGGGACCGGTCAGGAGCCGGAGCCCGAACCGGAGCCGGCGCCGCCGCCGGTGCGGGAGGCCCAACAGCTGCTCGCCGACCTCGGCTACCCGGTTGGCCCGGTCGACGGCATCGACGGCCCGCAGACCCAGCGGGCCCTGTGCGCGTGGCGACGCCTGGAGGGCCGCGAGGTGAGCCGCCGTCCGCTGCAACCCGGTGAGGTCGAGGCGCTGCGGGCCACCGACGGGCTCCCCGACGCCAGGACCGCCGGACGCGGTGTCACCGTGGACAACACCTGCCAGGTGCTGTACCTGCGGGTGGACGGCCGCTGGCAGCACGTGTACCGGGCCTCCACGGGCACCGACGGCCTACCGAGAGCCGGCTCGTACACGATCTCGTGGAAGCGCCCGGGGTGGCACACCTCGACGCTGTACCCCGCACCCGAGCCCAACATGTACAACTCGATGTACTTCCACGGCTCGATCGCGATCCACGGCTCCCGCCACGTCCCCCCGCACCCCGCCAGTGCCGGTTGCGTCCGGGTCACCCCGACAGCGGCCGACCAGCTGTTCGCCACCCTGCGGGTCGGCGATCCGGTCCGTGTCATCGGTGCGTGGTGACCCGGCCGCGGACGGCGACCCGACGACCGTGCCCGGGCTCAGGCCGGTGGCCGCGCCCTGGCCGCGATCCGCTCGACCTCCGGCGCAGGGCTGCGCAGGAGGACGGCGACGGCGACGGCGGCCACGACGGCGACCCCCACGAGCAGCGCGGCGGGCAGCCACTCGCCGAGCTCGGCGTAGTAGCCGGCGCTGTTGATGCCGGTGTAGAGCAGCGCACCGAGGGCGAAGGCCGACACCATCCTCGCGCCGGCGGCACCACCGCGCAGCAGGAGCACACCCCCGACCACCAGCAGGACGCCCGTGACGGCCTCAGCGGCGATGTGGAACAAGATGTCCCGCTGTCCGGCCTCGAGTTCGGGCACCTCGCCGGCCAGGATCAGGACCGGCCACAGCAGCAGGATCCCGGCACCCACGACGATCTGGAACCACCCGATCCGGCCCACCGCCAGCCCCTCCCAGAACAGCGCATCCTGTGCTGGGTCAGCTTGGATGCGCGGCTGACGGCGCCCCAGGGTCCAACGTCCCGGCCTCCGGCCGGACGGCTCCCCCCGCCCCACCTGCCGCGTGGGGCGCGCGCCGGGCTCGGCACGCGTGCCTGGTGGCCTCAGTCGCCCTGGGGGATGTCGAGGAGGTAGGTGTCGAACAGCAGCGCCGTCCCGGCGTGACGGTGATCGGACACCCGGGCGACCAGGTCGCGAGCCTCGGCGAGCAAGCTCGCCATGTCCGCGCCGGTCGCAGCCCGGACCAGCAGCGCGTTCCCCCGGGCGAGCAGGTCACCGTGCTCGCTGCGGAGCTGCTCCACCCGGGCGGCGAACCAGGGTGCGGTCTCCAGCACCTGGGCGAGCAGCCCGTCGGCAGCGTCGACCTCGTCGACGTGCTCACGCACCGCGACCATCATCTCCCGGACGGCTGCCCGGAAGCGGTCGGCGTCGGGCGTCGGCGCTGCGGCGAGGGCCTCCAGCTCGCCGTCCAGCTCGGCCACCGCCCGGTGGAGGGCCTCGCGACGTCGGGTGTGGGCATCGGCATCGGCCGCCGACAACCGGATCCGCTCACGGGTGATGTCGTCGATCATGATCGCGCCTCCTCCCAGGGGCTGCGCCCCAACCGCGGACCATCCGCCTCTCCCGGCACCGGTCCGCAGCGACCGCACCCTCCGACCTGCGGACCTGTCGACCTATCGTGACGGTCCCAGAGGGGCGACGCAAGGGGCGCCACCAGCAGGACGACCCGTCACCGACCGACGAGCCCCGTCAGCCGTCGGGCCGGTAGGTGTGGACGTGGTCCTCGCTGCGGGTCGAGCCGTCGGGGTAGGTGATGGTGCGACCGAACTCGATGGTGAAGCCGTCCCGGGTCTCGCCGGGCCGGATGTCGTAGGGCTCGCCGGAGGTGGTGGCGACCTCGGCCCAGGGCGTGCTGAAGAACCGGATGGTCAGGTCGGACTCGGTGGCCTCCGCGCCCACCGCGATCTCGTAGGGCGAGTCGTTCTCCACCACCACGTCGATCGTGTTGTAGGACAGCGTCGCCTCCCGCCCCATGGGGTAGCGGTCGAAGTACAGCGAGTGCGGCTGGAACTCGACCAGCTCGATGCCAGCGAACCAGGCGGCGTTCATGAACGTCGTCCCGATCTGGCTGGACCCGCCGCCGACCACGGACACGAGCTCGCCGTCGGCGTCGATGAAGCCGTTCTCGACGAAGCCACGGTCCCGGGTCCGCGGCCCGATGGCCTCGTTCAGCGAGAACCGCTCCCCGGGCTCGATCGTCGCTCCGTCGAGCAGCTCGGCGCCGAGCTGGATGTTCTGGTTGCGGGGCTGCCCGGGCACGAGGTCGGTCGTGAAGCTCGACACCTGCTCCCGGACATCGATGTCGTCGACCGTCACGTCCGGGCCGACCTGTTCACCAGGGAGCTCGGCCTGTCTGGGGGCACCGTCAGCGTCGGGCTCCTGGCGGGCCAGCTCGAGCACCTCCTGCGCCGCGGCCGCCAGATCCGGGGTGAAGCCGGGCGCGCCCTGCTGCAGCTCCACCTCGGTCCCGACGATCTCGTAGGTCGCGTCCACGGGGCGTTGCTCGAGCGCTGCGACGCCGTCGTCCCCGAGGTGCTCGCGGAGCCGATCGGCGTCGGTCGTGAGCCTCAGGCGCTGTCCCTCCTCGGCATCCTCGTCACCCTCGACGCGGAGCAGCCGGGCAAGGTCGGTCGGGTCCAGCCGGAGATCCTCGCCCTCGAGGGGGTGGGACAGCAGCACCGGGGCGGCGACCGCGTGGGCGGCGGCGGCTCGGACCCCGTCGAGGTCCGCCTCGGTGAACGTCGGTGACGAGGTGTCCACCGGCACGTCGACGGTGACCGGCCCAGGCGTCGCGAGCTCCTCCGACAGGGCCGCGACGATGTCCTCGACCGCCACGGTTCGGGCCGGCCTCGGCTCGGTGACCTCCACCTCGGCGTCGTCAGGATCGTCACCCGCCACCAGCTCGAGATCGGCGGGCCTGGCCTCCTCCGACAGCTCCTGCGCGGCGTCCTCGGCCCATCGTTCCAGCCGGTCTCGGTCGATGCGCTCGTCGAGCGTCAGCGCCCACTCATGGCCGGCGACGGCGCGGAGCTGATCCCACAGGCCCTGCCAACCACCCCGGCGTCCGAGGGCCCAGGCGGCTGCCACGGTCCGCTCGGGATCGACCACGACCCCGACCGTCGCACGATCGCTGACGACCTCCCTGGCCTCCTCGTCGTCGGCGACGGCACGCACGGTGACCCGGGTCGCACGCCGCTCGCCCACCAGGTCCTCGACCAGGCCGACGAGCTGCTCCCGGCTGCTACCACCGAGGGCCTCGCCCTCGACCGAGACCCCCGCCAGCACGGTGTCTCCCTGCCCCCACCGAAGCCCCAGCGCGGTGAGGACCGGGAGGGCGGCCAGGAGCACGACGATCCCGACCCCGAGGGCGATGCGGCGCCGCCGGGGCGTCAGCACGGCGGTGGAGCGGTCCATGGCGTCGACGGTAGGGACCGGTCACGACCACGCCAGGGGGCAGCGTGTCCGGACGACCGGGCCCTGGCCCCGACGCCGGTCGATCACCTCGACGGTGACGACGAGTACCGTGCGCCGGTCCCGTCCGATCGGCCACGGGACGGTGGCCGATACGGGCTGGAGCCGTCCGGAGGAGGGGACCCATGCCGATCGGCAGCGATCCGGCCCACGCGAGCGTGACCGAACTGCTCGCCGCGCTGCGGTCCCGGGAGGTGGCGGCCCGGGAACTGGTGGAGCTGTTCCTCGAGCGGATCGACCGCCTCGACGGCGAGCTCGGCAGCTACGTCGAGGTGACCGCGGAGCGGGCCCGGGCCGCTGCCAGCAGGGCGGACC
>SLQK01000320.1 GCA_007131525.1 Nitriliruptoraceae bacterium
GAGCTGGCCCGCCACCTCGACGGGCAGGTCACCCTGCACCACGAGGTCGGCACCTGGGCGACCTCGCCTCGTGAGCTGGGCGCCACCACCGACCTCGATCAGGTGATCGAGGCCGCCTTCTCCGGCACGCTCGAGGCCACCCTGCCGGAGCTCATCGCCACCCGGTGGCTCGGCAGCACCAGCCAGCTGTCCCTCGACGTGACCATCGACCGCGACCCGGCGGCTGAGGAGGCACTCGTCGCCGAGGTTGTCGAGACCCTCCACCTCGACCCGGTCGATGCCACCGTCAGCTGGAACGGTGAAGCCGCCGAGGTCACCGCGCACGCCGAGGGCCGTCAGGTCGACGCTGCGACCCTCGCGGACGTGCTGACCACCTCCCTGGCCGGTGCGGACACGAGCACCGACACCGAGGTGGAGATCCCCACCCGCGTGCTCCCACCGGCGCTGACCACCGCGCAGGCGGAGCAGGCGGCGGCCACCACCGACGCTGCGGTGGCCGCGGCCCTCGACCGGCCGGTCGTGGTGCGGTTCGGCGACCGCAGCTGGCAGCTCACGCCCCGCGAGGTCGGGGCCCGGGTCGACGGCGAGGCCGTGATCCTCGCGAGCCTGTCGGACCCGTCCAGCCCGCCGCCGGTCGATCTTGGCCTCACCACCGAGGACCTCACCGACGCCGTCGCCCGGATCGCCGCGGAGGTGGACATCACCCCCGTGTCGGCGAGCGCCAGCTACCGCGGCGGTCGAGTCGAGGTCACCCCCGAGCGCAACGGGCAGGCGGTCGATCGGGGCGCCACCCGCGAGCTGCTGACCACCGCCATGGTCGCCGGCGAGGGCGAGGTCACCCTGCCCGTGAACCCGCTACGACCCGCGCTGACCCGGTCCTCCTTCGACAGCGTCCTGGTGGTCCGCCAGAGCGACCGGGTGCTCGAGCTGCACCGCGGCGGGCAGCTCGCCCGGAGCTGGCCGGTGGCCGTCGGCACCGGTGGCTCCCCGACACCCACGGGCACCTTCGTCATCGGCGCGAAGCGCTTCGAGCCGACCTGGGTCAACCCGGCCCGCGACCGCTGGGGGGCCGACCTCCCGGCGCGCATCGGCCCCGGCCCGAACAACCCCCTGGGGCTGCGGGCGCTCAACTGGAACCGTCCGGGTGGCGGTGACACGCTGATCCGCTTCCACGGCACACCGAACGAGGACTCGATCGGCGAGGCCGCCTCCAACGGCTGCGTGCGCATGTTCAACAACGACGTGGTCGAGCTGTACGACCTGGTGCCGTCGGGGACGGCGATCCTGTCGATCGGCTGATCGGGACAACCAGCCGGGGGCGTTGCCGAGGGCCGTCGCCCCACGAGGACGCAGCGCCGCCCGCCACTGCACCCGCAGCGCCGCCCGCAGTGGCGCCCGCAGCGGCGCCGTCAGCCGTCGCGCGAGCCGAAGACCCGCGCCAGGTACTGCTCGGCCGCCGACCGGCACTCGGGGTCCCGGACCGCCGTGAGCAGGCTGTCGGCGTCCGACCAGCCCACGGGCGCCCCGATCCCCAGCGTGGCCCGCACCGCGTCCAGCGTCGCCCGCACGGGCAGGCGGGCCTTGGCCGCCAGCTGCCCGGCCAGCTCCGCGACCACGCCAGGCAGCTCCTCGGACGGGCACACCCGGGACAGCAGGCCGAGCTGCCGGGCCTCCGCCGCGTCGAACTCCCGGCAGGTCAGGACCAGGTCCCGGGCGACGGCGGGTGGCACCTCCCGGAGCAGCCGGGGGATGCCACCCCAGGCCAGCGGGATGCCCAGATCCACCTCGGGGATCGAGAACCGGGCCGTGTCGCCAGCGACCCGCAGGTCACACGCCAGGGCCAGGACGACGCCTCCCCCGACGCACCGGCCCTGGATGGCCGCGATCGTGACCGCATCCAACGACTCGATGGCCGACGCCGCACGGTCGCCGGCGGTGGCCGCGACCCGGGCGCCGGTGGGCTCCCCGAGCAGGTGCTCCACGGTGGACAGGTCAGCGCCGGCGGAGAAGGTGCGACCGGCGCCCGTGAGCACGACGACCCGGATGCCCGGTTGCGCTCCCAACCAGTCGCAGGCGCCGATCAGCGACTCCAGCAGCTCGACGGACAGGGCGTTGAGGACCTCGGGTCGGTCCAGGGTCACCATGGCGACCGGCCCGTCGACGACGACCTCGAGGTGGGGGTAGCTCGGCACGCTCACGACAGGCTCCGGTGGTCCGGGGGCGGTGGCAGCGTCGCTGACAGCGGCGCGGCCGGAGGCTAGTTGTCAACGGCCCCCGCCGACGGGTTCGGGCTGTCGCGCGCGGCGCTGGCCGCGGTGTCGGACGCTGCGCTGGCCGCGACGCTGGCCGCGAGGTCCACCGACCACGACCCGGCGCCGAGCCCACAGCACCAGCAACGCAGGCTGGACGAGCAGGCAGGCATGCAGCGCGAAGACGATCATCATCGTGCTCACGGCGCCGAACTGCTGGATCGGCACGCTGTTGGACAGCAGCAGCACCGCGAAGGCCAGGCCGGTGGTGGCGGCGGAGCCGATCAGGGCCGGGCCGGTGTTGGAGAGGGTGTCGGCGACGGCCTGGTCCGGGTCCAGGCCGCGGGCCAACGCCTCGCGGTAGCGGTTCGTGAGGTGGATGCCGTAGGGCACGCCGATACCGACGGCGATGGAGGCAACCGTGGCGGTCAGCGCGTTGAAGGCCAGCCCCAGGGCGCGCATGCTCCCGAGCACCAGCACCAGGGCGACGACGCTGGGCACGATCCCGATCAGGCCCAGCCCCACCGCCCGTGTGCTGGCGTAGGTGGCCACCACCAGCAGCACCGCCGCGGCGGCCAGGCTGATGGCGATCGCCAGCAGCTGTGCGGCGGACAGCTCCTCGATGATCTCGGCGTTGACCAGCGGTGCGCTGACGATCGTGACCTCACCGCCGGCGCCGACGATCGGCGCGGCCACCGCCTCGAGCTCCTCGGCCAGCGGCGCCGCACCGTCCTGCCCACCGCTGGTCCCCACGGTCAGCAGGATGCCCTCGGCGTCCATCACCGCAGCCAGCTCCCCGGGGACCTCGGCAGCGAGGACGGCGAGGTGGGCGCGGAGCACGTCACCGTCCCGTGAGGACGCCGCACCGGCGGCCTCCAGCGCCTCCAGCTGCTCGAGCCGATCGCGGTCGCCAGCGGCCAGGGCATCGAGGGGGAAGCCCTCGGCGTCCAACCGGGCGAGGGTCAGGGCAGCCGGCTGCAGCGCCGACAGCGCGTCGAGGGCCGCGTCGGTGAGCCCCTCGGGCCGGTCGGCCGCGAAGGTGTCGGCCAGCTCCTGTCGGATCGTGGCCTCCAGCTCGGCGGGGTCACTGGTGGCAGCCAGCGCCCGGAGCGGGTCGCGACCCTCGGGGAGGCGGGCGAGCAGGGCGAGCCGCAGGTCCTCGGGCAGGTCCAGTTCCTCCGCCAGGCTCGCGTCGTCGTCGAGCAGGGCATCGACGTCGATCGGGTCCGGCAACGCCACGTCAGCGGCCGCCGCGACCGGGTCCTGCCAGGTGTCCAGGTCCCCGGCGAGGCGGGCCCGCACCGCCTCGCCCGCGGCGACGATGCGATCCCGGAGCTCGATCGGGGAGGTCAGCTCGGCGTCGCCGTCCACCACCCGGACATCCTCCACGCTCGCCAGGCGATCCTCGACCGAGGCGACGGCCGCCAGCAGGGCCGCATCGTCCGGCGCCCCGTCGACCAGCAGGTAGGTCCGTTCACTCACGTCCCCGCCGAAGCTCCGGTCGAGGCGGTCGATGGTCGCGAGCACCGGCTCACCCTCGGGCAGGAAGTCACGTTCGTCGAACTCCGTCGACAGCCCGCTGGCCGCGACCGCCGCGCCGGTGAGGACGACGACCGCGACCGCCACCACGACGCCGGGCGCCCTCGTCGCCACCGCGATGGCGGGCACGGCCCACCGCTGCGCCCGCTGCCGACGGGTGCCCTCCCGGGACGGCCCGCCGCCGTAGGCCACGGCATCGGCCCGCAGGGTGCGGCGGTCGACGTGGCGGTCGACCAGGACCCGGGCCGCCGGCACCGAGGTGGACAGGATCACGAAGGCGGCCACGATGCCGAGCGCCGCGAAGACGCCGAAGTCACGGATCGGGGCCAGCGGCGTGACCGCGTTGGCGAGGAACCCGGCCACCGAGGCGACCGTGGCCAGGACCAGCGCCACGCCCACGGTCGACAGCGCGACGCGCGCGGCGCGATCGGCCAGATCACCCAGGACCCGCTGCTCCCGGTAGCGCGTGGTCAGGTGCACCGAGTAGTCGATACCGAGCCCGACCAGCAGCACCGGCACGGCGATCGAGACCTGGTTGAACGGCCCCGTCCAGCCGAGCCCTCCCGGGCCCAGCAACCCGGCCAACCCGGTCATCCAGATGATGCTGGCGAGCAGCCCGATGAGGCCGACGGCCACGTCCACCGCGGACCGGAACAGCAGCGCGAGCACGAGCACGACGAGCAGCAGCGACACCGACAGCAGCACCGGCAGGTCGCGTTCCAGCGCGTCCTCGATGCCCCGCTCGATGGCCAGCATGCTCAGGGTCGAGCGACGGGCATCGCCGACCGGGGTGGCGTCGACCACCTCGTCGATCGCCTGCTGGGCCCGGCTGCGGTCCTCGGCGGGAGCGCTGGCATCCAGGTCCACGATCACCAGCCCCGCACGGGCGCGGGGCGGGTCGTCGGTCAGGTCGTCGGAGAACAGCCCAGCCACGTCGTCCCCACCGTCGGCGACGATGGCTGCCGCCAGGGGCGTGAAGCTGGCCTCGTCGAGGTCGGCGAGGTCACGGTCCAGCACCTCGGCAGCGGCCTCGAAGGGCAGCGCGAAGGTGACGACCGGGGGGGCATCGAGCCCCTCCTCCACCAGCACGGCCGCGATGTCCGGGTGCGTCTCCAGCCGCTCGGCCAGCCGCTGGACATCGGTCAGCGCCCGGGGGGTGATCAGGTTGCCGCCCGGACCGGCGTCGACCAGCACCTGCACCGAGGTCGCCGTCTCGAACCGGTCCTCGATCGCCGACAGGGTGGCAGCGCGACCGTCGGAGGGCGCGAAGCTCTCGACGCTGGTGTCGACCTCGAGCAGGGTGGTCGCCGCCGCGAAGGCCAGGGTGAGCAGGGTGAGGATCCCCAGGGTGAGCGCGGGCACGCGGATGACCCCGCGGGCCAGCAGGTCCAACAGGCGGCTCACCGCTCCCCCTCCCCGCCCGCGACCCCACGCAGGAGCAGCTCCATGGTGCGCTCGTCGACGGCGAGCCCGAGGTGACGGAGCAGGTCCGCACCGAGGATCGCGGCCAGCACCGCTGTGGCCCGGGCCCGTCGCTCGGCGGGCGCGAGCGCGGGCCGGTCGCCCTCGGACGCGGCCAGCAGGCCTTCGACGGCGTCCACCACCCGTCCGATCGCCGCGGTCAGCACGTCCGCCTGCTCCGGCCGTCGGGCCAGCTGGCGGGCCAGCTCGACGACCAGGAGGACCTCCAGCGGCGGCTCTTCCGCTGCCAGCCAGCGCGCTGCCACCGCCAGCTGCTGCTCGGGGGGTGCAGCCAGGATGGCAGGGAGCTCGGTCGCGGCGAACGCCGACAGCCGGGCGTCGCACAGCGCGATCAACAGATCGGTCTTGTCGTCGAAGTTCGAGTAGAACGCACCCCGGCTGAAGCCCGCGCGGGCGGCGATGTCGTCGATCGATGCACCCTCGACCCCGTGCTCGGCGAAGGCGGTGGCGGCCGCATCCAGCAGCGCCGCCCGGGTCAGCGCCCGCTGCTCGGCCCGCGTTCGGCGGGGCGGACGCCCGCTCATCCTCGCCGCCCGACGCGCCACCGCAGTCCGACGACGCCGAGCAGGAGCACCAGCACGCTGGCAAGGCTCGAGACGGCGGCGACCACGGGCAGCGGCTGCTGTCCCTCGTGGCGCAGCTGGGTGGCGACCAACGCGGCGTCGCCACGCTCGGCGGCTGCCAGCTGGCGTCCCGACTCGAGCACTGCCACCATGACCGCGGTCTCCTGCCCGTCGCGGTCGGCGATCGCGACCACCTCGGCGAGGGCGTCGGGGAGCTCCTCCGCCCCCTCGGCCAGCTCCCCGGCACCCGACGCGAGCTGGGCGCTGCCCTCGGCGAGCTCGCTGCTCCCCGCCGCCAGCTCCCCCGTGCCGTCAGCCACCTCGGCGCTGCCCCCGGCGATGCCCTCGGTCCCCGTCGCCAGCTCCCGGGAGCCTGCTGCCAGCTGCCCGCTGCCGGCGGCCAGCTCCCCGGAGGCACCGCTGAGCTGCCCGAGGCCACCCGCCAGCTCGTCGGCTCCACCGGCCAGGGCCGCCGACCCGCTCGCCAGCTCGTCCAGGCCCGACGACAGCGCCGCGTTGCCCTCGGCGAGCCCGGCCGCACCGTCGGCCAGCGCCACCGCACCGGCCGCGGCCCCTTCGAGGCCAGCGACGACCTCCGCGACCAACTGGAGTCCCGCACCGAGCTCGCCTGCCAGGGCGAGGGTGGCATCGGCCAGCGCGGTCAGCGTCGCCACCGCGATCGCGATCGGTGCGGCGGGATCGGTGGGATCGGTGGGGTCGGTGCCCTCGGGCACGGCGGCCGCCAGGCCGTCGCGGACCTCGGCGATCCCCGCAGCCACCTCCTCGATCCCGGCGATGACGCCGTCGACATCCAGATCCGACCGGTCACCGCCGGCGACCGCGGTCAGCCCGTCGGCGAGGTCCCGCGCTCCGGCGGCCAGCTCGGCGCTGCCGGCCGCCAGCTCGGCGGCGGC
>SLQK01000206.1 GCA_007131525.1 Nitriliruptoraceae bacterium
AGCGGGATGGAGCGGGCGATGGCCTGGGGCGTGGCCCTGGCGGTGTTCGCGTCGTTGTTCATCCCGCTCTACTGGCTGATCGAGCCGACCCGGATCAACAACGCGGTCAACGACTTCTACGAGGCGGACGTGGCCGCGGGCCGCCTCGAGTACCAGAACGCCTGCGCCGCCTGCCACGGGGTCAACCTGGAAGGCGGCTCGGCGCCGCACCCGTCGCCGGATGTGGACGCGCCGTGGCCGGCGCCGGCACTCGACAACATCGTCGCCCGCTACGCCGACTCCGAGGTCGTGCCTGATGTCCGGGAGTTCATCCTCCTGACCCTGATCCACGGGCGGCCCGGCACCCCGATGAACGCCTTCGGTCTGGCGGGCGGCGGGGTCTACTCCGACAACCAGCTGGAGCAGATCACCACCTACATCCTGTCGGTCCAGACCGGGGAGATCCCCGAGGCACAGGCCTTCGTCGGACGCAGCGGCGAGGACGTGTTCGAGGTCAACTGCGCCCGCTGCCACGGTCCGAACGCCGAGGGAGGCGTCGGGCCGCAGCTGTGGAACGTCTACGAACGCTACGGCTGGTCGGGGGAGGACGATGAGAGCCTGGTCCAGGCCCGCAACGCCGTACGCGAGGTCCTCTACACGGGCCGCGACCTGCCCGGGAACGCACCGATGCCCTCCTTCGCCCTCGAGCTCACCGACGACGCGATCGAGGCCGTGATCGACCACATCGAGTCCTTCCAGGAGCTCGGTGGACCCCGCACCGCCCAGATCGGTGGGCTGCCAGAGGGAGACGACTGATGCTCGAGCTCATCACCTTCCTCGCCGTCGAGGAGGCGATCCCGGCCGACCACCCGGCCTCGATCCTGGCGGTGCCCCTCGGCCTGCTGTTCATGTCCGGCTCCGTCTACGTCCTGCTGTGGTCGAACTACGGGGCGAAGAAGGCCGGAGCGATCTACGGGACCGCGTTCTTCGGGGTCGGCTTCCTGCTGGGCGTGTTCTGGTGGTTCGGCGGCCCTGGGATCCCGCCGAACACCGGCATCGACCACCTCCCCGGGCAGGCGACCGACCACTACAGCCCTCAGTGGTACGCCTTCGAGGAGGGCTCGCCCCGCGCCGGGTTCTTCCCCGGCGGGACCGAGGTGGACCGCTTCGAGACGGTGCCGGAGTTCCTCGGCCTCGCCGACCTCGACGAGGAGGTCCGGGAGGCCCGGCCCGCCTTCGGTCAGCTCTCGGGCCGTGTGGGCTCCGCCGTGGACGCCATGCAGTCCCAGTTCCTCCCCGTCGATGCCAACAACGTGGCGCAGATCGGCGTCACCCGTCGGCAGGAGTTCGAGGAGGACGCCGCAGCCCAGCGCCCCGACGGCGCGGTCGGGCGGGCACAGCCCTTCTTCGGCGTCCAGCGGGTCGGGGACCCACTCGTCCGCGAGCACCCGGAGACCGGCGTGCTGCTGGCGACCCAGCAGTTCCAGGCCACGGCGACGTTCACCGACGCCGACAACGTGCCCTTCGACCCGGTGCCGGTGGGTGATCCGGTCCACTGGTTCGCCTTCTACGATCCCGGTGCCGAGTGGGTGCCGTCCGCGATCTGGACGGTGATCTCGCTCGTGCTGTTCGCGGCCAGCCTGTTCTGGCTCGATCGGTTGGAGTGGCGCGACAAGCGGCTCCAGACCGTGGAGGTCGAGGAACCGGAGCGGATCGCCGAGCCGATCGCCCAGTAAGCGCCGGACGACGCGTCCGGCCGCCTCCAACGACGCCGCGCCGCGGTCCGCGCCGGCGTGCGTCCGTCCCGCGACCGCCCGGTCGCACCCGTCCCGTCCGTCGCGGTCGCCGGCTGCGCGCCGGTTGCGCGCGGCCCGTGCGTCCGGTCCTGCGCGGCCGCGACGGGTTCGCGTCCCGGCGTCGAACCGGGCACCCTCAGTCCCCACCCCGCCTGTGTGCTGGAGGCCCCCGATGCGACTGCGCAGCTGGCTGCTCGCCGCTGGTGCGCTCGTGCTGGTGTCCTGCGCCTCGGGCACGTCCGCGGCCAGCGGCTGCGAACCGCTGCCGGGGGTCCGTCCGGGGCTGTGCCCGATCCCCGTGGAGGAGCGGGTCGCCGCTCCCGTCGACCAGCTCAGGGTCGTCGGTGAGGACCGCGAGCTCGGGCTGGACGACCTGGCCGGACGCGTCGTCGTGCTGAACTTCTGGGCCTCGTGGTGCGGGCCCTGCCGGGTCGAGCAGCCCGACCTGAACGAGGCGTTCGCGCTGCTGCCCGAGGACGAGGTCGCCTTCCTGGGCGTCAACATCGAGGACGCCGAGGCCAACGCCCTGGCGCACATCCGCGAGTTCGACATCCCCTACCCGTCGTTGTACGACCCCGCGAACGACTACGCGTCCCGGTTCGCCGGGGTCGGGCCCCGCAACATCCCCTCGACCCTGTTCATCGACCGTGAGGGCCGTGTCGCGGTCCGGGTGTTCGGGGTCATCGGTACCCGCGAGACGACCTCGCTGGCCGCCGCGATCGCCGACGAGGACTGAGTCGTGGCCGAGACCGTCCAGCTGATCATCGTCGACGCGAACCTGCTGCTCGCGGCGGCGATCGCGCTGCTCGCCGGGCTCGTGTCCTTCGCCTCACCCTGCGTGCTGCCACTGGTGCCGGGGTACCTGTCCTACATGACCGGACTCTCAGGCCAGGACCTCGTCGAGGCCGACGTCCGGGCCCGGGGACGGGTCCTGGTGGGCTCGCTGCTGTTCGTGGTCGGCTTCGCGATCCCCTTCACCATGCTGGGCTTCGCCGTCGGCACGGTGAACACCCTGGCGCGATCCACCACCGCGCAGGTGGTGATGGGCTCGCTGGTCGCCGTCCTCGGGTTGGTCATGGCCCTCGGCCGGTTCAACCGCGAGTACCGGCTCATGAGCCGGGCACCCGCCGGCGGGCTGGCGACGGCACCGATCCTCGGGTTCGTCTTCGGTGTGGGGTGGACCCCCTGCATCGGCCCCGCCGCCGGAGCGATCCTGACGCTGTCGCTCAACGTCAGCTCCGGGGTGTCAGCGCGGGGCGCGGTGCTCGGCTTCATCTACGCGCTGGGCCTCGGGCTGCCCTTCGTCCTGTTCGGGGTGCTGTTCCGCCGGATGTCGGGGGCGCTGGAGTTCCTCAAGCGCAACGCCCGCACGCTGCAGGTCCTCGGCGGCAGCCTGCTGGTCGCCGTGGGGCTGTCGATCGCGACCGGGCTGTGGGACCGCCTGATGTTCCTGCTCCGCCCGCTGATCCAGGGGTTCGAGCCGCCGATCTGAGACCGTCCGCCGCGCCCGGCTGCCCGCCCGGACCATCCACCGACCGCGCCGCCGCTTCGACCCAGAGGAACCCCGCCCCGTGACCGAGTCGAGCCTCCCGCCGCAGCAGAACCCGCCGGTGCGGCGCCGGCGTGCCGCGCCCTCGGGACCGGTGGCCTTCGTCTGGGAGTCGGTCCTGATGGGCTGGCGGTGGTTGGCGCGGATGCGGACCGCCCTCTACCTGCTGGCGGCGCTGGCCATCCTCAGCATCGTCGCCACCGCCGTCCCCCAGGAACCCAACGTCCCGTCCACGGTGGCGTCATGGCGGGAGGGGGAGGCCGGCCCCGGTGTCGGGGTCAGCCGCGTGCTGGACGCCGTCGGGGCCTACGACGTCTACGGCTCCGCCATCTTCCTCGCCGTCCTGCTGGCGCTCTACATCAGCCTGACGGCCTGTCTCATCCCGCGCATCAAGGCCTGGATCCGTCTGGTCCGGCGCAGCCAGCCGCCCGTGGTGCGCCACCTCGGTGCCCAGGACGAGCGCACCGTGTTCGTCACCGACCGTTCCCCCGCCGAGGTCCGTGCGAGCGCCGCCGAGCTCCTCAGCCGGCGTCGGTGGCGGGTCCGGCGTCACGACGCGCACGCCGATGACCCGCGGCCGGACCAGGTCGCCGCCGAGACCGGGCTCTGGGCCCGGGAGGGTGGCAGCCTGGTGTTCCACCTCAGCTTCTACGTCCTGCTCGCCGCGATCGTCCTCGGGCAGCTGCTGACCTTCGAGGGCCAGCGCGGGGTGGTGGAGGGTGACCCCGGCTTCCGTGATACCGCCGTGTCCTACTGGTCCTACAGCCCGGGGCGCTGGTTCGGCGAGGGTGACCACCAGGGGTGGCGGCTCGAGCTCGAGCGGTTCCACGTCGACTGGGTCCGCGACCCGCTGGCCCCCGGCGCCGGGCAGCCGACGGTGTTCCGCTCCGATGTGCGCGTCACCCCGCAGGACGGCGAGCCCTTCGATGCGGTCATCGACAGCAACCGGCCCCTCAACCTCGACGGCACGCGGATCACCCAGCTCGACTGGGGCTATGCCCCCCGGGTCGTCGTCGAGGTCGACGGCGAGGTGGTGCACGACACCTTCCTGACCCCCGTCCTGACCGACGGTGGGTTCTTCCGCGGCGCGGTCAAGGCGCCGGCCGCTGACCCGGACGTTGGGATGGACGTGTTCTTCTACGCCTTCGCTCCCGACGGCGAGGATGGTCGACCGGTCCCGACCGGGGCCCCCTGGGCCGACGCGCCCCTGCTGGTGTTCCAGCTGTTCCGGGGTGATCTCCGCCTCGGTGCCACCCAGCAGACGATCAACGAGCTCGACGTCGAGGAGCTCACCTCCCAGGGGTTCGGTGCCCTGCGCCTCGGGCAGTCGCTGGAGCTGGAGGGGGTCACGGTCTCCTTCCCCGAGCTGCGCCGGTGGGTCGGCTTCCAGGTCAGTTCCCGACCGCAGCTGCCGTACCTGCTGGCCGGCTCGGTGCTGCTCATCGTCGGGCTGCTGGGCTCGCTGTACGCCTCCCGCCGTCGGCTGTGGGTCGTGACGATGGAGGAGGCCGCCGCCGCTCCGCGTACCCTTGTCACCGTCGCCGGCCGTGCCTTCCAGCGGCCCGAGGCCTTCGAGGAGGAGTTCGCGGACCTCGTCGCCGAGCTGATGGCAGCCACCGACGGCGCACCCGCCGACCCCCACCCCACCACCGAGCTACCGACCGCCCTGCCGGCGGCCGAGACCACGAGGTGACGTGACCATGGGTTCCGATCAGCTCGCCGAGCTGTCCCGACTGCTGTACTTCCCCACCACGCTGATGCTGTACCTCGGCGCCAGCATCGTCTACCTCTACGCGTTGACGACGACGGTGGGGCGGACCGACCAGCGTGAACGCGGTCGGCTGGCGCGGCGCCTCGGTGGGATCCTCGCCGTGCTCGGCATCACCGCCCACGTGGCCCACGAGATCGTCCGCGGGCTCGCCCAGGACCGGCTGCCGCTGGGCAACATGTTCGAGGTGACCTCCCTGATGGCCCTGGTGGGTGTGAGCGTCGGGCTGATCCACCTGCAGTTCGTCCGGCGACGGCCGGAGCTGAACGGGTTCGTCCTCCTCGGCGGCGCGCTCGTGCTCGGCATGGGGATGCTGATGTACGCCGAGCCCGGTCCGCTGATGCCGATCCTCGACACGTGGTGGCGGACCTTCCACGTCTCCCTGCTGGTCGGCGGGATGGGGGTCTTCGCTGCCGCCTTCGTCTTCAACGCGCTGTACCTGCTGCGTGATACCGGCGAGCTGGCGGTGGCGGCGGAGCGGTCGCGCGCCGGGGGCGGCTCCACCGTCGGGGCGGCCTACGTGGGCGATGTCTCGGACGGTGCCGCCACGGCGGCGGACCCCGAGACCGCGGGCACCAGCAGTGGCCCCGCCGGGGAGGACGATGAGCTCGATCCCGACGAGGAGCGTGACCGCGCCGAGCTCCTGGCGTACCACCGCGCGCTGCGTCGTGGGGTGCCGCCGGTCAAGCTGGCGCTCGGCACCTTCCTCGGCACCTCGCTGGTGTCGTGGGTGTGGCTCACCACGGCCGACACCTGGTCGGCGGGGCTCGGTCGCTTCCTCGCGGTCAACCTGACCATGGTCGCCGCCGCGCTCGTCGCGCGCTGGTTCGTCCCCTTCCTCCCTGCGACCGCGACCATGGACGGTCTCGCCCACCGGACCACCGCCTTCGCCTTCGTGCTGTGGACCATCGGGACGATCGCCGGGGCGATGTGGGCCGAGGTCTCGTGGGGCCGCTTCTGGGGCTGGGACCCCAAGGAGACCGGTGCCTTCCTGACCTGGATCGCCTACGCCGGGTACCTCCACGCACGCGCGACCCGCGGGGTGAAGGGTCGTGGGGCCGCGTGGATCGGTGTCGCCGCCTTCATCGTCCTGATGGGCACGTACCTGATCGCCAACTACGTGATCGTGGGCCTGCACTCCTACGCCGACCTGTAGGTCACCTCGAGGTGGTCGGTCGACACGATCCCACTGCGCGAGGCAACCGCACGGCCTCGGTCACCGAAGACTGGGTGAGGC
Source organism: Nitriliruptoraceae bacterium (assembly GCA_007131525.1). Classification (GTDB taxonomy): domain Bacteria; phylum Actinomycetota; class Nitriliruptoria; order Nitriliruptorales; family Nitriliruptoraceae; genus T1Sed10-7. Next base: position 6,330 of record SLQK01000206.1, read on the forward strand.
CGTGACTCCCGCGGCCCGTCGTGACGTCCGTTCCGCACCCGTGGTGTGCGGCCGAGGCCGGAGGGTGGTGTGGCTCCCGAACGCTGGCTCCACCCCGTCGGTGAGCCGCCCGTGGTGACCGGTGCCGCCGTCGACGTGGGCGACGATGCGCTGCTGCTGGCGGTCGCCCGCGGCGACCAGCGGGCCTTCGCGGCCCTCTACGACTCGGTCGGCCCGCTCGTCCACGGCGTGGTCCGCCGGGTCGTCCGCGACCCGGCTCAGTCCGAGGAGGTCACCCAGGAGGTGATGGTCGAGGTGTGGCGCACCGCGGTGCGCTTCGACCCCGACCGCGGGACCGCACGCACCTGGATCCTGACGATGGCCCACCGCCGGGCCATCGACCGCGTGCGCTCCGAGCAGGCCTCCC